>NZ_JAMPNR010000002.1:0-270802 GCF_028479485.1 Providencia sp. PROV209
GTAGAGATTAGAGGAAGAATCCAAACAAGAACAAGCAAGCAAACTAGAAGAGTAATAACTAAGGTGCGCCAGCTTGAGTGGTTGGCGTATGTAGATATTAGATGCTGATTATTTTATTTGCAGAAAATAAAGTTAACTACTTAAAAGCTAGAAAGATTCTTCATGTTTTTTATTAAAAATAAATGCTTAATAAAAAACCACGGTTGTTTTTATTGATACAACCAAATTGCTAAGTTAATATAAATGGAATTATATTAACTTAGCAATTAGATGGATCCCATTGAAGGGAAGGAAATAAGTCGATGTTAAGACCCCAATCTAAAGGACAAGAAATTTTAGACACCATAGCTGAATCCATGTTATCTGGTGAGCTAAAGCTTTTCCCTATTCAAGTTATGGGAATTAAACGAGAGATAGAGAGGCTCGCTGACATCGCATTGAAGCTTCATTTAAAGGGAATTATGGCCATTCTTCAAGGGGTAGAAATAGAAGAAGGTATGTCCTTGTGTGAAAGGGCAATAAAACTAGATCAAACTAACCCGAGTTATTGGAATAATTACATAGTTACATTGCGAAATGCCGGACTACACCAAAAACATAACGCTTTTATTGAGGAATCGTCCCACTTGATTAATTACCACCCAAAAATGCTGGGCTATGAATTATTCATGCTGGGGGTGTATTCATTAAGGATTGAGCTTATTGATGCCGCAGTTTCTATCTTAGAAAAGATGGGTATATCTATAGATGATATAGGTTTAAACACTGAAGGTAAGGTGACGGCTATGTTAATGCGTGAGAATGCATCTCTTATAGAACAATTTCGACCTATGGTTGATTGTCTTTTAGACATTGTAGAGCGTCAATATAAAGGATCTCCATCAACACTATTAAAGAAAGATTCCGATGGAACAATGACTTATATTTTTAGAGTTAATTTAGATCTTGATAAAGTATCAGATCTAAATGAGCAATTATTTGAGTCTTTGTATGACAAAGGTTTGCTATCCAGTGATTGCTGTATCTATATTGAGCCAGGAAGGGCATAAAAATGGAACTTGATGATTACATTGAATATGCTAAAAAAATTATTGTAAACGATAAATCCGAGGTTGCAATTAGAACATCGATAAGTCGAGCTTATTATTCAAGTTATTACTATGCTAACGAATTAATATCTAATGAATTCAAGGGTAGTGAGCAATGGAATTCAATGCCTTTTGGTGAGCACAAAAAACTTGTAAAATCATTGATAGATTATCAGGGATGTAATGAGAATGTTCCTAGAAAACTTGCCGCTAGCGTTGGAAATAAACTGAATATTTTAAAATCAAAGCGGCATGATTCCGATTACAATCTAGAAATGAAGCATCCTGAATTGAAGGCATCTCAGGTAATTGATGAGTCCACTAGATTGATAAATCTTGTAAAATCATTAGATGACGAATAGTGATATAAGTAAACAAATCACTCTGATAGTTAAGCGAAAAGCCACTAATTAAAAAGTGGCTTTTTTTAATTCACTTGTCGAAAAATTCCACTTCCTCAGTTTCTTTCATTTCAGGCATCCAATCCCCATCATTCCATATTTCTTCCAGCGTTTCTTCGATGTAGGTTTTCTTTTCGTTCTTTCCAAGACCATCAATAGACACATTAGCTTGAGATCCCCAGTTGATATCGATATTTAAATCAGGGTATTTGGGACTCAATCTTTTTGTGATTTCATTTTTCAATGCATCGAAAGTCCCCATGGGTAACTTGCCTTTCATACTTGCAGCGAAGCGAACTTTAATAGTAACCATCGTACATTTTCCTTACATAGAGTACTGTATATAAAAACAGTCAAACAATAACTGTGATTATATACAGTAAAATGTTAATGGAGGTCAAGAAATAAGGTGAAATTTATCTTATGGCTAAGAAAACGACTTCCCCAAAACCATTTAAAGAATATCGTTAAATCAAGAGGTTAAATGATAGTTGAAAATGACATAAAACTAAGGGGTAATGCCATTTAAATGATTATGAATCAATAAGTTAAGTTATTATTAAGCGCATGAATAAAATACACATGCAAACTAGGTATAAATACGAGGTTTATCGCTCGCATTTCATACTGTATTGGATAGGGATATTTGGTCAAGAGTCGGATTTTGGCTTTTTGAGTAAACTGAAAATAATCCGATGAGCGTTTTTCGCGAATTTTTAAATTATTTGATATGGATCACAAAATTTAGGATCTACAAGTCTGCTATCAGCCCATGGTACACTGACGTAAATTGAGTATTTAGTATCAAAATGAAGACAAAATATTTTTAATGACCTAGCTTTATTGAAGTGCTATTTAACGGATAGATATCATTGATAATAAAGGCTATGCTTAAATTGAATTTCCACACTGAGCAACACGACTGAGCAAGAAAGTAATGAGTGATTTTCTGGGCACATTTAAAACTGACACAATTTTTAAAGATGAAGTTGAAAAGGCGCTGCAACCACCATCAATGTATAAGGTTTTGTTAAATAATGATGATTACACGCCGATGGATTTTGTTGTTGAAGTGTTACAAAAATACTTTTCTTTTGATGAAGAACGCGCTACACAGATAATGTTAGATGTGCATTTTCAAGGTAAAGGTGTTTGCGGTGTTTATACTGCTGAAGTTGCAGAAACGAAAGCCGCTCAAGTCAATGCTTTTGCAAGGGAACATGAATATCCTTTATTGTGTACTATAGAGAAAGTCTGAAGAGTCTTAATATCAATTTTGGGAGGTGCTTATGCTCAATCAAGAACTGGAGCTTAGTCTAAATGTCGCTTTTACCAGAGCGAAAGACAATCGCCATGAATTTATGACTGTGGAGCACCTATTGCTGGCGTTGTTGAGTAATATCTCTGCGCGTGAAGCATTAGAGGCTTGTAAGGTTGATTTGGTTGCCCTTAGACAAGAGCTTGAACATTTTATTGCCCAAACTACACCGTTATTACCTGAAAATGATACACGAGATACTCAGCCGACATTGAGTTTCCAGCGCGTGCTGCAACGTGCTGTTTTTCATGTTCAATCATCAGGGCGTAATGAAGTGACTGGCGCTAATGTGCTGGTGGCGATTTTTAGTGAACAAGAATCACAAGCCGCCTATCTATTACGTAAGCATGATGTTAGCCGCCTTGATGTGGTTAATTACATTTCTCACGGAACCATCAAAGGTGAGGATTCATCCTCCTCAGAAGAGGATGCTTCTAACAATGCTCCGTCAAGCGAAGAGCAGCCGGTCTCAGAAGACCATATGGACAACTTCACCACGAATCTTAACCAGCAGGCTAAGAAAGGGAATATTGACCCGCTGGTGGGGCGTCAAGCTGAATTAGAGCGTACTATTCAAGTACTATGCCGCCGCCGTAAGAATAACCCATTATTAGTTGGGGAATCCGGCGTGGGTAAAACAGCGATTGCAGAAGGCTTAGCATGGCGCATTGAACAAAACGATGTCCCTGAAGTGATGAAGGATTGCACTATTTATTCCTTGGACATTGGCTCGTTGCTAGCAGGAACAAAATATCGTGGCGACTTTGAGAAACGTTTCAAAGCGTTGCTAAAAATGCTGGAAAAAGATCCGAAAAGCATCCTGTTTATCGATGAAATTCACACCATTATTGGGGCGGGAGCCGCATCGGGTGGGCAAGTCGATGCCGCAAACTTGATTAAGCCACTTTTATCGAGTGGGCGTATTCGAGTGATTGGTTCCACCACATATCAAGAGTTCAGTAATATTTTTGAGAAAGATAGGGCATTAGCTCGCCGTTTCCAAAAAATTGATATTGTGGAGCCGTCCCCTGAAGAGACTGTACGTATTATTAATGGCTTGAAGCCAAAATATGAGTCCCATCATGATGTTCGTTACACCGCAAAAGCGATTCAAGCAGCGGTGGACTTGTCTGTGAAATACATTACTGACCGCCATCTGCCAGATAAAGCAATTGATGTCATTGATGAAGCAGGTGCAAGAACTCGTTTAGTTGCTCCAAGTAAGCGGAAGAAAACGATTGGTGTACCTGAAATTGAAACCGTGGTGGCACGTATTGCGCGTATTCCAGAAAAAACGGTTTCATCCAGCGACAAAGATCGCTTAAGAACCTTAGACTCTCGCTTGAAAATGTTAGTTTTCGGGCAAGACAATGCGATTGAAGCGCTTTCTGAAGCGATTAAGATGAATCGCGCTGGTTTAGGGCTAGAGCATAAACCCGTAGGCTCCTTCTTATTTGCAGGACCAACAGGGGTGGGTAAAACCGAGGTGACGGTCCAATTAGCGAAAGCATTGGATGTGAAACTATTGCGCTTTGATATGTCCGAATACATGGAACGCCATACGGTTAGTCGGTTGATTGGTGCGCCTCCAGGGTATGTGGGCTTTGACCAAGGCGGTTTGTTAACCGATGCGGTTATCAAGCACCCACATTCCGTGGTGTTATTGGATGAAATTGAAAAAGCGCACCCCGATGTGTTCAATATCCTTCTGCAAGTGATGGATCACGGTACGTTAACTGATAATAACGGTCGTAAAGCGGATTTCCGCAATGTGATTGTTGTGATGACAACAAACGCAGGAGTACAAGAAACTCAGCGTCGTTCGATTGGCTTTGCAGAGCAAGACAATAGTACGGATGCAATGTCAGAAATCAAAAAGACATTTTCACCGGAGTTCCGTAACCGTCTTGATGGCATCATTTGGTTTAATTCACTGTCGATGGATATCATCACACAGGTGGTTGATAAGTTCATTGTCGAGCTGCAAGCTCAGCTGGATGAGAAGGGCGTTTCGATTGAGGTTAGCCAAGCAGCTCGCCGTTGGTTATGTGAAAAAGGGTATGACAAAACAATGGGTGCCCGACCTATGGCGCGTGTCATTCAGGATAACCTGAAGAAACCATTAGCGAATGAACTGTTATTTGGTTCGTTAACGAATGGTGGCTCGGTGAGTATCGGGCTTGATGAAAATAGTCACACACTGACATACAGCTTCAGTAGCGTACACAAGGCCTCTCCAGAGGATGCTGTAATCTGACAATAGCTAGTACCACAGGTGTCTTGGGCACCTGTGGTCTTGTCAGGCCTTGCCTGAAAATCGAAAATCAGCGGCTACGGAAAATGATACGACCTTTGCTCAGGTCATAAGGAGTTAACTCTACAGTTACCTTGTCGCCTGTCAGAATGCGGATGTAGTTTTTACGCATTTTACCAGAGATGTGTGCAGTCACGACGTGACCATTTTCCAGTTCAACGCGGAACATTGTATTTGGCAGGGTATCCAAAACCGTTCCCTGCATTTCAATATTATCTTCTTTGGCCATCTAATCCTCTAAGTCTAATAACCGTGATTTTTTACGGGCAAGATAATGCCCAAAAACCCACACTAAGTAAAGAAGTGTCGCATTTTAAAGCGATCTTTCTTTCGCACAGTTGGGGATAAAATTACTGTATTGTCACTTTTTATTTCTTAAAAAGTGGTGATTTTTCAAATGATTGTGGTAAATCAATTGACTGTGGTAACCAGCATGCTGGGTCAATTCGCAGATCACGCCACCGGTAAAGAATATGAAGGAAATCCCTGCGGGAGATCTCCGTTGCACCCAGTGAGGCGGTGTGGTGGTTAAGTACCTGACAATCAAAAAGTTGCCCATTATAGCGCAAAAAATGAAAATAGAATGTAATAAAAGCACATTTGGATGCATCATTCATTTTACTGAACATGGATTCCCCACAAAACAGGTGTCCCATGTTCACGCCGTATAAGCCTCCAACCAATTTCTCGCCATGCCATGCCTCAATCGAGTGCGCTAAACCCTCTTGATGTAAAGCGAGATAGCCAGCCTGCACGGAAGGTAGGATCCAAGTCCCTTCTTGACGTACTGCACAGGCTTCAATCACATTTTTAAATGCATGATTTATGGTAATGCGATAAGGGGATTTTTTAAATGTTTTGATCATGGAGCGGCTGATATGCAGATCACCCACCATCAAAACAGCTCGAGGATCAGGAGACCACCATAATGGTACTTCTCCAGGGTTAAACCAGGGAAAAATACCATCATAATACGCAGATTGTAATCGGCGGGATGATAAATCTCCGCCAATCGCTAATAATCCATTAGGTTCCCGCATCGCTTCAGACACGGGAGGGAACAGATAAGAGTCGTCATCTAACTGGTACATGGTACACCTCAGCGAGTTTGCTGAACCAAATGACGCTGATGGAATTGATAATAGCGACCTTGCTCAGCTAACAGTTGCTGGTGGGAGCCTTGTTCAATGATTTCGCCATTATCCATCACACAGATAGTATCCATTTGCTCTAAACCTTGCAGACGATGGGTGATAACTATCAGGGTTTTATCTGCACATTTTTGTTTGAGTAAACTGAGAATTTGTTGCTCAGTATGGGCATCTAGCCCTTCGGTAGGCTCATCCATTAATACCAGTGGCGCATCATGTAAAAGTGCACGAGCGATACCTAAGCGGCGCTGCTCTCCTCCTGATAATTGACGACCACCTTCACCCATCCAAGCATTTAGTTTTAATTGGGTATCCAATAAGTTATCTAAGCCGACTTGGGTTAAAACATCACAAAGTTGTTCGTCAGAGGCTTGTTCATTCGCCAGCAGTAAGTTGTTGCGTAAGGTATCACTGAACACATGGACACGCTGAGGCACAACAGACATTGCTCCACGCAGCGCTTCTTCACTGTATTCTTGAATTGGCTGACCGTTAATCGTAATCACGCCACTGTCGACATCCCAAGCACGAGTGAGTAATTGAAGTAGGGTCGATTTTCCACAGCCGGTTTTTCCTAATAACGCAATATGTTGACCTTGCTTGACGAATAATGAGACTTTTTTGATAACCGCAAAAGGTTGCTCTGGATACGTAAAGGTCACATTATCAATCATTAAACTTTCAAGAGACTTCAGCTCGTGACTTTGATTAACAAAGCTCACTTCTGGCTTCGCATGCATTAATTGGGACACTCGAGTCGCTGACGCGATGACTTGTCCCATGTGTTGGAATGCCACAGCGACAGGACCTAAGGCTTCAAATGCAGCCAATGCACAGAAAACGAATAAAGCAATCAGCGCACCCGGTTGTGTATTTCCCCCCACATGCTCAGCAGCCATCCATAATAGCAAGGTTGCTGTCAGTCCTGATGCACAGAGAATAATTGCTTGAGATAGCCCCGTGAGTGCAGCTTGTTGCTGTTGACGCGCTTGCCATGAATTTTCGATGTTAGATAAGTTTTGGCGAAAACGTTGAGTGGCACCAAACAAGGCTAATTCAGCTTGTCCTTGTAATGCAGAAGTTAAAACGGTGCGGTAATTACCACGGAGTTCGGTGAGTTCGTGCCCAATAGGTTTACCCGCACGATAAAAAACAATCGGCATCGTGAACAGTAAAAACAACATTACGCCGCCTAGAGTCCATGCAAGGCGAGGGTCAAGGAAGCTCAGACCGATGATTAGCACAAATGTCACAAAGAAGGCGCTAACTATTGGAGACAGAACACGTAAGTAAAGATGGTCTAAAGTCTCCACATC
This sequence comes from Providencia sp. PROV209, assembly GCF_028479485.1. NCBI lineage: Bacteria > Pseudomonadati > Pseudomonadota > Gammaproteobacteria > Enterobacterales > Morganellaceae > Providencia > Providencia sp. PROV209. The sequence goes on from NZ_JAMPNR010000002.1 coordinate 7,589, forward strand.
GGCAACCAATCGATTTAATAAATCCCCTTGGCGGAAACGGCTGATCCCACCAGGAGACAGCGGTAGCACTTTACTGAAAGCGAAAACGCGTAGATGGGCTAAGACCTTAAAAGTGGCATCGTGGCTAACTAAGCGCTCGGCATAGCGTCCTGCGGTACGAAAAATGGCAGCACCACGGACACCTGCGGCTGGCAACATATAGTTAAAGAAATAGATCCCCGGAGCACCCACAATAGCAGCACCCGCTAAGAACCATCCTGATAGGGTAAGCAGCCCAATACTTGCAAGTAGAGTGACAATTGCCAGAATGATCCCTAATGAAATCAAAAACCAATGGCGGCGATAGAGGGCTAAGAAGGGCAGTAATACTTTCATTTTTAAAGCTCCTCTTGGCGGTGAGCAAGCAACTGGGCAAAGGCACCTTCAGACTGGCTCAGTTGTTGGTAATTACCACGTTGAATAATTTGTCCGTTTGCCATTACCCAAATTTGGTCGTAATCCATCGTTTCTTCGAGTAAATGGGTCACTAAGAGCGTCGTTTGCTGCTCGGAGAGTTGGTTTAATGTTTCCATGACACGCTGCTCGCTATGGGCATCTAAGCTCGCAGCGGGTTCATCTAATAGCAATAAACGTGACGGCTTTAATAGCACGCGAGCGACGGCCACACGCTGGGCCTGACCAACAGAAAGGCGCGCAGCAAAATCACCTAAACGCGTGTTTAATCCATCAGGTAAGTTTGGCAGAAATTCTGCAACATACGCTTTTTCAATCGCAGATTGAATTTCCGCCTCTGTTGCATCAGGTTTACCCAAACAAATGTTTTCTTTCAACGTCTGTTCTGGCAAATGTGGGTTTTGTCCTACCCAGCCGACCAACGCTCTCCATTCATCAGAGCATAGCTGATTGAGTTCATGACCATTAATGGTGATAGAGCCACGGTAAGGAAGGAAACCGAGTAATAAGTTTAATAAGGAGCTTTTACCCGCACCACTTTGCCCAACTAATGCGATGCGTTGTTGTGGCTCAACCGTAAAATCAAGAGGACCCGCAAGGATAGCGCCATCGTGGGAGAGAATTTCCAGCCGTTTGGCTTCAATGCGAATCGGTTGATTATCAATGACCTTGTTGCCTTGAGGTGATTTTTCATCAGCTTGGCTTTCGAGTAGGGTTACAAGTGATTCAGCTGCGCCCACAGCTTGAGCTTTAGCGTGGTAGTAAGTCCCTAAGTCGCGCAGAGGCTGGAAGAACTCAGGGGATAAAATTAAAGCAAGGAAACCCGCAAATAGGGTAACGGGCAGACCATAGCTACCGAAGCTCAATTCCCCGAGGTAGGAAAAACCAAAGTAAACGGCAACGACGGCAATAGAAATAGAGGCAAAAAACTCTAAGACACCTGACGATAAAAACGCCATGCGGAGCACTTCCATCGTCCGAGAGCGAAAATCTTCGGTGGATTCACGAATTTGAGTCACTTCTGCTTTGCCACGGAAAAATAGACGAAGAGTATCCAATCCTCGTAATCGGTCAAGGAAGCTACCACTCAAACGGCTCAATGCTAAGAAGTTTCGACGGTTAGCATCTGCAGCGCCTAGCCCAACTAATGCCATGAAAATAGGAATTAATGGTGCAGTAGCAAATAAAATTAATGCCGCAGCCCAGTTAAATGGGAAGATGGCAATCAGGATCATGATTGGGATGATGGTGGCGAGATACATTTGAGGAAGATAGCGAGAGTAGTAATCTTGCATATCTTCAATTTGCTCAAGAATGATGGTTGCCCAGCTGCCAGCAGGTTTACCTTTTACCCACACGGGACCTAGTTCTTGTAGTTTATCTAACACCATACTACGGACTTGCTGCCTAACGACTTGCCCACAATGGTAACCCGCTCGTTCGCGCAGATAGTGAACAATGCCTCGTAAAATAAAGACACTAATCAATAAAGTAAAGTCGGTGAGCAGTTGCTCTCGAGGAATGTGGTCCATCAGCAAGGCTTGTAAAATCACTGCGATTAACCAAGCTTGCGCAATAATTAATAAACCACTGACTATGCCTAAGAGCATAGAAATTCGGAGCCAACGCTTGGCAGGAGCGCTGTGTTGTTTTAACCAACGCACCAATTCAGTCTGTCTTGATTTATCCATAATGATTTAGTTAGCAGGTGTAGTTTTCATGTTATTGAGTGCAGTTAAGATAGTTGACTTTGTCATCAAATCTAACCGAATTTTTACCTATCATAACAGCTTCCATTGGAGATGTTACATAATAAAAGTTAGATATTTGAATAGAACAATTTTTGTTATCAATATGTTTTATAAAGGTAAATCATATTGATTGTCATATAATTAAATTCGAGCGAGCAGAGGATGTTACCGTTATTATGACCAAAAAATAAGGTGGCATAATTTATAATTGTTAAGCCACCTACATTTTAGATTGAAATCGCGAGAGGAAGTCAGTCAGTTATTCAGGAACAATTTCTAACCATGTTTTAGGTTGTAGCTTAAATTGGTTATTGAGTAAGTTATCCCATGCGGCTTTTTTATCAGCGGTATCATCAAAGACTTGCTTTTGTGTATCCACTAGATTCCATGTGTTTGCTTGGGCTTGCCAGATGGTGCATTCATAGTCGAGGGATTCTGGCATGGAATAGCACATAACCACTTCATCAGCCCCATCGCTGTTCACATCCGCCATGAATCCAAGACATTCGTAATTACGGTAATAACTTGTGCAGTTCCAGGAATCTCGAATTCCATCTTCCATATCAAACCAACTCTGGGGAAGTGGCTGACTACCTTTTGCGATAATGAGTACTTCTTTAAAAGGTTTTGGTGTATCGGAGTAAGCACCAACTTTAAGTTGAGCTTTCGTTTCTGGGTTTTGTTCCAGTAGTGCTAAAGCGGCTTTTCCTCGCTCCCCGAGTTTTTCTAGGTCATACGATAAATCGTAATTAATTTTAATTTTGCCTTTTTCAACCGCCGCCATAATGCTATTAACCGTGATCCTCTGGAAATCACCAATAGGACTATTAATCACTAAAATGGTGGCGATTAAACCAAGAATAGCTACCTTATTAATCGAGCCTAGAGCGTTTGCCCAGTGGCGTCGTTTTATCATGACTGTGATGCTGTACGCCAAAATAAGGATTGCCAAAAATAATGCAATTGCAAAGGCGTACAATCGGCTGACACTCCAACTATATTGGTTGACTCGAACTAAGATGCCATACAGAGAAAGTGCAGAGAATGCGTTGAGCAGAACGATGCTAATTAATACAAACCCATTGATGATAGCTTTAAATTGAAATTGCGTTGAGCCATCACCATAAAGGGCATTAATAAAAATGACATTTAAAATAACAAAGCAAAGCATGGTTCCAGAGCCAAGTTCAGAAGCGGTATAGTGCACCCCCGTAAAGAGTGAAATGGCAAGACCAACTAAGAAAATGGCTGCAATAAGGCTAAGCAGTGGTAGGAAAAATTGTGAAAAATATTTGGCGATATTGTTCAGCTGCATCACTAATTTAGAGCGCAAAAACAGCACGCTGATATTGAAGCCAAGTAAAAAAGCGATCCAAAGGATGTAATCATTGTTAAGGAAATGACTGAGTGTCGCCAGATTAACAATGCCGAATAAGAAACTGGCTTGTTTAACAATAAACGCTAATAAGCCACCAATAGCACAGGCAAAAAAGCCAAATAGCGTATTGCGGAAATAGTGCCCGACTAAGCAGCTGTAATGAGCTTTCCATCTACCCGTGGCTTGGCGATTTTGCATCCATGGTAGCAAAAAGAAAATCAGGACGGTTAGCGTGCTCACCGCGAGGAAGGGTTCACTACTGGATGAAGACCCTGTTTCTAAGTTCTGCCAAGTATTAATCCAACCGATAAGAATGATGGTCAGGATGATATTCAGATAAAAAGCAGGTTGTTTGGCATTTGTAATAAGAAAACTGATTACAGAAGGCACAAAAATGGCGAATACCATGGGCAAATAGATCCATATAGGATCTAATTCAACATTGGTACGAATGGAGTAATCTAGCGTACCAGTGATGATAATCCCTTGAATAACCGATAACAAAATAACAATCAGATATGCCAATTTACTCACTGATTCTTTTTGCGTTTGTGGCTCCATGTCAATTCCTTAGTGAATAAGATGATGAAGCTGAGTATAGATAGGGAGTCAAAAGAACAACATAAACTTGCTCCTAATTCACTTAGCGGTGCGATGCTTATTTTTGTGAAATGGATAAATAAAAAGCCCCATTCTATTTCGTTTCGATGAACGGACAGAATGAGGCTTAAATTAAGGCTGGGTTAGAAAATTATTTCTTATCGGCTAATCCATCAAGATAGCGCTCTGCATCTAATGCTGCCATGCAACCAGTTCCCGCAGATGTAATGGCTTGACGATAGATGTGGTCCATGACATCGCCCGCGGCAAAGATCCCTTCAACAGACGTTTGGGTCGCGTTACCGTTAGTACCGGACTGCACTTTTATATACCCATTATTTAAGGCTAACTGACCATCGAAAATCGCGGTGTTTGGGCTATGACCAATAGCAATAAAGGCACCCATTACCTCGATATCCTCTGTTTTATCTGTTTTGGTGCAACGTAAGCGAACGCCAGTCACGCCCATGTCATCACCCAGAACTTCATCTAGAGTATTGTCAGTGTGCAGAACGATATTACCATTTTCGACTTTATCCATCAGTCGGTTGACTAGGATTTTTTCTGCTCTGAAGCTGTCACGACGGTGAATTAAATGCACTTCAGACGCAATATTAGAAAGATATAGCGCTTCTTCAACCGCAGTATTACCGCCGCCAACTACGGCGACTTTTTGGTTACGATAGAAGAAACCATCGCAGGTTGCACAAGCGGAAACACCGCGACCTTTAAATGCTTCTTCAGATGGTAAGCCAATATAACGAGCCGATGCACCCGTTGCGATGATTAATGCATCACAGGTGTATTCAGTCTCACCACCGAACAAACGGAAAGGACGCTGTTGGAAGTCTACTTTTGTAATGTGGTCGTTGATGATTTCCGTTTCGAATTTTTCTGCATGGGCATGCATGCGCTCCATGAGTCCTGGACCTGTTAAGCCTTCAGGATCACCCGGCCAGTTTTCAACTTCGGTAGTTGTGGTTAATTGACCGCCTTTTTCCACCCCAGTAATCAGTGCAGGGTGTAAATTTGCGCGAGCTGCGTAAACGGCTGCGGTATAACCGGCAGGACCTGAACCTAAAATGATTAACTTGCGATGTGTGGTTGTGCTCATGAATTCCTCTTTTAGTCTCGAAAAAGCATAAACACGATTGTAGGAGAAATAGGGGGGTAACAAAAGTGATTTAACTGTTCATTCATATGGACAGAACAAATTTTTCTGATAGGTAGTACCAATTAAGAGTTAAAAAATAGAAGGGAAAGTGCTTTAATCACGAAATGGTAATTTTAGGAATTATCTTGAATTAGGTCTGCGAAACGTTTTACTGAAAAAAAAACCGAAATCTTGTACTGATTTTTATTCATTTACTTTGACAATCGGCTGCGCATTTGCGAAAACATCTATCTAAGAGTTAATTATCTAGCAGGTCAATGGAAATGGCGCATTTTTGTTCTTACTGGAAAATTAACTTTACGTCACACATTCAGGCAATGTCGCGACGATTGTAAACAATTATTCGGTTTACGAGAACTTCAGTTATGACGAATAGAATAGGTTCCACGCCCGCTAGTCCGCTTAGGAAGACTGACGTATAGATGGGGCCGTTTTATAAGATATGAAAATAACAATTAGAGAAAGAGAGATAAGAGATGATTGACAATAAAAAGCGTCCTGGCAAAGACCTTGACCGGATTGACAGGAATATACTGAACGAATTGCAAAAAGACGGGCGTATCTCTAACGTTGAACTATCTAAGCGCGTTGGTTTATCTCCAACACCATGTTTAGAGCGTGTTCGTCGTCTTGAAAGACAAGGGTTCATTTCTGGCTATACCGCGCTGTTAAACCGACACTATTTAGATGCATCACTGCTGGTTTTCGTTGAAATTACGTTAAACCGTGGGGCTCCTGATGTCTTTGAACAATTCAACACAGCAGTTCAAAAACTTGAAGAAATTCAAGAATGTCACCTTGTTTCTGGTGACTTTGACTATCTGTTGAAAACGCGTGTGCCAGATATGTCCGCATATCGTAAACTGCTAGGTGAAACCTTATTACGCCTTCCGGGTGTAAACGATACTCGTACCTACGTAGTTATGGAAGAAGTGAAACAAAGCAACCGTTTAGTGATTAAAACTCGCTAATCGTACTTTGTATTCATCATTCCTGCACAGCAATCTGCATTGTTGTCGCACTGCTGTTTCAACGCTGAGTTTACTCAGCGTTGTTCCGTTTTAGGAACACTCACTTTTCTCTCTGTCCCCTTAATGATTCTTTTTTAAACACGATCTTGTCTGCTGTACTCAAGAGACCTCAAATTTAGTCAGAAATTTTCATTTCAATTTATTGATTTTAAAGCTATAAACAATTAAGAATTTTGACCTTAAATAGAGTTTGAAACCTCATTCGTAAGATGAAATACTGAATCTTATGGTCTCTATGGTGTGATAATTTGTCTTAATCTCCTTAAAGCAGGCACGTTTAGGGGATTAGTGTTAGAATAATCATAGAATAATCACGTATTAAGCAAGAACATCAGTCAGTAAAGAAACAATAATGAGCCAAGAATATACCGAAGATAAGTACATCAAATTTAAAAAGCTGAGTAGCGGCAGACGGCTATTAGAGGTGATTTTGTTGGTCATCTGCCTCTGCGCGATTTTTCTTATGGTCGCGTTATGGAGCTTTAACCCTTCAGACCCAAGTTGGTCACAAACTAACTGGGATGCTCCCGTCAAAAATTTAGGGGGAAGCATTGGCTCATGGAGTGCGGATATCCTCTTTTCTGCATTTGGTATTCTTGCATTTGCGATTCCTCCGTTATTGTTGCTCGGGTGTTGGGCAATTTATCATTATGAAAGTCAGCGTCGTTATATTGACTTTTTCTCACTTTCTTTACGCTTGATTGGCGGGTTAGCGCTGATCTTGTCATCCTGTGGTTTAGCTGCCCTCAATTTTGATGATTTACCAAACTTCGCTTCAGGTGGGGTGATTGGTAGTGTCTTTAGTAATGCCATTATGCCGTGGTTTAACTCGTTAGGCGCCACTTTAGCTTTACTGTTTCTCTGGGCTATCAGTTTTACTCTTTTCACTGGATGGTCTTGGCTTACGATCGCGGAAAAAATTGGGGCAGGGATACTACTTCCAATTACATTACTGACAAATCGAGCGCGTGGTGATGATCTGGATGACCACGATTATGAGGTTGAAGAAACCGAAGAGGCATTGCAGCGAGCTCAAATCGCTGAGCATCAAGCGCATGATGAAGCGCAGCAATATGATGCTGATGATGTGCTTTTCTCAGCACCGACGGTATCGGAGCTAGTCTCTGAAGATATACAGGCTGCTGCTGAACCACAAATTGTCGTTGATTCGCAAGCACCTATTGATTCGCAACCGACTATTGTGTTGCAGCAAGAGATTGAACCTGTACAGCCAACCGCATCAATAGCTGAGCCTGTATTTGTGGCGAAACCGACGGAAAACGAGAATTTACCCAATTTCTCGGCAACGGAAGAACCGCAAACTTATCATTTTGAAGTTCCTGATGAATATCAGCCGCAAGTGCCGCCGACACAGGCATATTCTTCTTCACTTGTGATTTCGCAAGAGCCTGCGTACACACCTGAGCCTACATTTACGTCTGAGCCAGCATTTACTCAACCACCTGCATTTACGCCAGAGCCTATTTTTGCTCCTGAACCACAGGCGCCAAAGTCAGTTGCACCAACAACGACAGCATTTTCACCTGTAGAACCCACAATAGAAGTGGGAAGTCCTGATATCAGTGAACCTTCAGTGACCAACCGTATTGCTGATCCTGCTGCGCTAACCGCGGCAGGTATTTCAATCGCTGCGATGGATCGCCATGCACAAGTGAAAAAGAATCTGGAGCCAGAATTACCGCGCCCAAATCCAGTTCGTTTGCCAACACGTCGTGAGCTGTATGGTATCCGCATTCCATCTCAACGGGATGCAGAATTACAGCGTCGCCAAGAAGAGGCATCACAGCGCGAACAGGTTTATCAACAATGGTCCGCGGAACAAGAGCCGGAAGAAAACGTTAAAACGGATGATGAGCTGGAGCAAGAAAGGTTGCTGCGCGTCCAGTTTTTGGAACAACAGCGTCAGCGCTATGGTGAACCAGAAACGGATATGCAAGATTTTGACGCTGCATTTCAGGTTGACCAATCTGCGGTTGAGGCTCCTTTAGAGCAAGTAACGCCGCCGGTTAGCACGTTTACTCAGCCTGAAATTGAGCATCGTTGGGCTTCTGCGCCAGCGTTTACACCTGCTTTTGAACCTGTTGTACCAACAGAACAAACTCAGCCTTCAGATATCCACCGTTTTACGGCTCATGCCGATGATGAGCATGATTTAGATAATGATGTGGATGACTTAGAGCCTAGGATTGATTTAAGTACGCCATTGTCAGCATTTGAACGTTTCTCACCCGTTGATGATTTAGTTGATGATGAGCCAGCCGTGCCGTTATTTATGCCATCGGTGGCTGAACCACCTGTGCAAACGCCATCTACGCCAGTTAATCCTATCAATGAAGTTGTTGCTCATTCTGCTGTGCAGCCACACACTATTGCGCAGCCGCAACAGCCGCAACAGCCGCAACAGCCGCAACAGCCGCAACAGCCGCAACAGCCGCAACAGCCGCAACAAGATAGCTTGTTCCACCCATTCTTGGTACGTAATGATCAACCATTACCAAAACCAACAACGCCAATGCCATCTCTTGATTTATTGGCAAGTCCACCAGAGCAAGAAGAGCCTGTGGATATGTTCAAATTGGAGCAAACAGCAAGGCTGATTGAAGCTCGCTTAAATGATTACCGCGTCAAAGCAGAAGTCGTCGGATTCTCTCCTGGTCCTGTTATAACGCGTTTTGAGTTAGATTTAGCACCCGGCGTGAAAGCCGCTCGCATTTCAACGTTATCAAGAGACCTTGCTCGCTCGTTATCGACGACAGCAGTACGTGTCGTTGAAGTGATTCCGGGCAAACCTTATGTGGGTCTCGAATTACCGAATGAAAAACGTCAAACGGTGTACTTAAGTGAAGTCTTAGATTGTGATGATTTTAGAAAAAATCCATCACCATTGACGATAGTTCTAGGAAAAGACATTGAAGGCGAGCCGGTTGTTGCGGACTTGGCAAAAATGCCTCATTTATTAGTCGCAGGTACCACAGGGTCAGGTAAATCTGTGGGGGTCAACGCTATGATCCTCAGTATTTTATATAAAGCTAAACCTGAAGATGTTCGCTTTATTATGATTGACCCGAAAATGTTAGAGCTCTCTATTTATGAAGGGATCCCACATTTATTAACCGAAGTCGTGACAGATATGAAGGATGCCGCCAATGCACTGCGTTGGTGTGTTAACGAGATGGAGCGCCGTTATAAACTCATGTCTGCATTGGGTGTGCGTAACCTTGCTGGCTATAACGATAAAATCAAAGCTGCGGCAGAGATGAATCGACCAATTCCTGATCCGTTCTGGAAACCGGGTGACAGCATGGATGTAGAACATCCAATGCTGAAAAAAGAACCGTATATTGTGGTGATGGTTGATGAATTTGCTGACTTAATGATGACCGCAGGGAAAAAAGTGGAAGAGCTTATTGCTCGCTTAGCGCAAAAAGCGCGAGCTGCGGGTATCCACCTAGTATTAGCAACACAGCGCCCATCCGTTGACATCATTACAGGGTTAATTAAAGCCAATATTCCAACCCGTATAGCCTTTACGGTATCCAGTAAAATCGACTCTAGAACTATTCTTGATCAAGGTGGCGCGGAATCATTATTGGGTATGGGGGATATGCTTTACCTGCCACCTAACTCATCAATTCCTGTACGTGTTCATGGCGCATTTGTGCGTGACCAAGAAGTTCATGCTGTCGTTAATGACTGGAAAGCGCGTGGCAAACCGCAATATATCGACAGTATTACGACGTGCAGCGATGACAGCGAAGGGGGCGGCAGTTCAGATAATGGCGATGAAGATCTTGACCCATTATTTGATCAAGCAGTTGAATTTGTTGTTGAAAAACAAAGAGTCTCTATCTCTGGTGTGCAACGTCAATTCCGTATCGGTTACAACCGTGCCGCTCGAATTGTTGAGCAAATGGAAGATCAAGGAATTGTGAGTGAACCTGGACATAATGGTAACCGAGAGGTATTAGCTCCGCCATCAATGGGATATTAATATTTCATGTGCTAATTGCTGGTTTAATTCAAGGGGTGTATAAAGACATACGCCGCTTGAGGTATTAATTTAAAGGTCTTTTCTCGATGAAAAAAATGATGTTATTAGGTGCATTAGCCCTGAGTTTAAACGTAGGTCAAGTATTGGCAGATGCGAGTCAAGACCTTCAAGACCGCCTGAGTAAGGTGAATAGCTTCCAAGCAAGCTTCTCACAAAAAGTCACTAGTCCAGAAGGTGATTTGATCCAAGAAGGTGTTGGTGACTTATGGATTGAACGTCCTAACCTATTTAACTGGAATATGACTTCGCCAGATGAAAGTGTGTTGGTGTCAGACGGCAAGAACCTCTGGTTTTATAACCCGTTTGTCGAACAAGTCACAGTAACGAATTTGGCAGATGCAACGCAAGATACGCCATTTTTACTATTAACGCGTAATAATCCTCAAGATTGGAAACAGTACTCGATCGTTCAACAGGGTAATACGTTTGATTTAAAGCCAAAACAAACTAATGGCACGCTAAAAAGTTTCTCTATTACCGTTAACCCACAAGGTACGATCGAAAAATTTGCTGCGGTTGAGCAAGATGGCCAAACGAGCGCATATCAACTAAAACAGCAAAAAAATGGGCCAGTTGATCCAAGTAAATTTAAATTTACGGTACCGAAAGGGGTCACTTTGGATGACCAGCGTTCTCGCGCTCACTAATCTCTAGGGGGTAAAGAGGATCTCGTGGGTAACTTGTCTCTCGATTTTTCACAAAATGAATTTCAACCACTGGCTGCACGTATGCGGCCAGAAACCCTTGAGCAATATATAGGTCAAAAGCATTTACTTGCCGAAGGTAAACCGTTATCAAGAGCGATTAGGGCAGGTCATTTACACTCGATGATCTTGTGGGGACCTCCGGGAACGGGTAAAACTACATTGGCTGAAGTTATTGGTCACTATGCACAAGCAGATATCGAGCGCATCTCGGCAGTGACTTCGGGGATCAAAGAGATCCGTGAGTCTATCGAAAAAGCGCGCCAGAATCTTAGTGCAGGGCGCAGAACTATTCTGTTTGTGGATGAAGTTCATCGGTTTAACAAAAGCCAGCAAGATGCTTTTTTACCCCACATTGAAGACGGGACGATCACCTTCATTGGCGCGACAACGGAAAACCCTTCATTCGAGCTTAATTCAGCACTGCTTTCTCGTGCGAGAGTCTATTTATTAAAATCATTAGAAAGTAGCGAAATTGAAGAGGTGTTACTTCAAGCTCTCGGGGATAGTGTTCGCGGATTAGGCGGGCAAAATATTATTCTCCCCGATAGCACAAGAAAAATGATTGCTGACTTAGTCAATGGGGATGCGCGACGTTCGTTAAATCTGCTAGAAATGATGGCGGATATGGCTGAGGCTGATAATCAAGGTCAGCGTATTTTAACGGCGGAGTTACTCAAAGAAGTCAGTGGCGAACGAGCGGCTCGTTTTGATAATAAAGGCGACCGTTACTATGACTTGATTTCAGCACTTCATAAATCTGTTCGTGGCTCTGCGCCTGATGCCGCTCTTTATTGGTATGCCCGCATTATCACGGCGGGTGGTGACCCACTCTATGTTGCTCGCCGCTTATTAGCAATCGCGTCAGAAGATATCGGAAATGCAGATCCTCGTGCAATGCAGGTCGCTATTTCAGCGTGGGATTGTTTTACCCGTGTAGGGCCTGCAGAAGGTGAGCGTGCGATTGCTCAAGCCATTGTATATCTTGCATGTGCCCCGAAAAGTAACGCCGTGTATACCGCGTATAAAGCCGCGATTAAAGATGCTCAGATGCAGCCAGATTATGATGTTCCTGAGCACTTAAGAAATGCCCCCACTAAGTTAATGAAAGAGTTAGGGGTTGGCAAAGAGTATCGTTATGCTCATGATGAGCCTAACGCGTATGCGGCGGGTGAAAACTATTTCCCTGAGCCGATGAAAGCGACGCAATACTATTATCCAACCGCGCGTGGGCTAGAAGGCAAAATTGCCGAAAAACTCGACTGGTTAGCCCAACAAGATCAAAATAGCGCAACAAAACGCTATCGCTAAGCGGGTCAATGCGATAAGGTTATAACGCAATAAAATAATTTAAATATAACGCCGGAGCGCGTTATATTCGTTCTCACAATTGACTAACAAAATCACAGGATAAGCATGCTCGATCCAAATTTACTGCGTACGGAGCTAGACGCGGTTGCTACAAAACTGGCTCGCAGGGGTTTTACCCTTGATGTGGAAAAGCTGCGTGAATTAGAAGAACGCCGCAAAGTTTTACAAGTTGAAACTGAAACCCTGCAAGCAGACCGTAACTCGCGATCGAAAACTATTGGTGCAGCTAAAGCGCGTGGTGAAGATATTGAGCCATTACGTCTGGAAGTGAACCAATTAGGCGAAAAATTGGATGCTGCTAAAGCAGAGTTAGATAAACTGCAACAAGAAATCCGTGATATTGCATTAAGTATCCCGAATATTCCTGATGATGAAGTACCAGATGGTAAAGATGATTCAGAAAACTTGGAAGTTTCTCGTTGGGGTGAACCGCGCCAATATGATTTTGAAGTCAAAGATCATGTGAGCTTAGGCGAACTGGCTGGTGGTTTAGATTTCCCTGCTGCGGTGAAACTGACTGGCGCACGTTTTGTTGTGATGAAAGGTCAAATTGCACGTATGCATCGTGCATTAGCTCAGTTTATGCTGGACTTGCACACAGAAAAACATGGCTACCAAGAGCTGTATGTACCTTATTTAGTCAACCATGCCACTCTGTATGGTACAGGTCAGTTACCTAAATTTGGTGAAGACTTATTCCACACTAAACCATTGGAAGAAGAAGCGGATAGCAGCACTTATGCGTTGATCCCAACGGCGGAAGTGCCTGTGACTAACTTAGTGCGTGATGAAATTTTAGATGAAGACGCGCTTCCTCTGAAAATGACGGCTCATACCCCATGCTTCCGTTCAGAAGCAGGATCTTATGGTCGTGATACGCGCGGTCTGATCCGTATGCACCAGTTTGATAAAGTCGAATTAGTGCAAATTGTGCATCCAGAAAAATCAATGGCAGCATTGGAAGAGTTAACGGGGCACGCTGAGAAAGTTCTGCAATTATTGAACTTACCGTACCGTAAAGTATTACTGTGTACTGGTGACATTGGTTTCGGTTCTCGCAAAACTTACGACTTAGAAGTCTGGTTACCTGCGCAAAATACGTATCGTGAAATCTCTTCTTGCTCAAATATGTGGGATTTCCAAGCCCGTCGTATGCAAGCACGTTTCCGTGGTAAGAGTGATAAGAAAACCCAACTGGTTCATACATTGAATGGTTCTGGTTTAGCGGTAGGTCGTACTCTGGTTGCTGTGCTGGAAAATTACCAGCAAGCGGATGGTCGTATTGAAGTGCCTGAGGTATTACGTCCGTATATGAATGGCTTAGAATATATCGGTTAATTGATATATTAGGCGTTAAAGGCTGAGTCTAGTTTTAAACTGGGCTCAGCCTTTTTTATTTGCACATAAAAAATCCCCCAAATGTTTCTCAATGGGGGATTTGAGTCGTTTTAAATTGCAAACCATCAACAAAGCAAATGAGCACGATATCTCAGCTGTGATTACATAATCAATGAGCTGGTTTGTGACTGTTTAGTCTCGGTAAAAAAGATACTGCGGTATGTGCTGTAGTATGTCGCATACATAATTGGCATAGAAATAAACAGACCTAATCCAAAAGGAATGATAGAGACAAACATCAGTACCATGGCAATCAGGAAGAATAGGAAACCAGGCAATAGGTTTTTCTTGACGGCTTGTAAGCTGGCGGAAATAGAAGTACCAATTTTAAAGTCATGGTTCATGATTAACGCAGGGGCAAACCACGTCAATGCGGTACCAAATAAGCTGGCTAATGCCATGACAATTCCAGCGAAGACAAATGACCCCGTTGATGCGAAAAATGCAGCATCAGAAATTCCATCATATTGATCGGCTTGCATCACTAAACTAAAGATTGCGGAACCTGCGATGAGGAACGCAATTAACATGCCTACCATATTTGCGGCGAAGTTAATGGCGCCGACAGCAAACAGTTCACCAAATTTCTTTTGGAATCCAGAGAAAAGTAAGCCAATATCCGCTTCACCGGTTTTGCGCTGATTTTCGCAAATGGCAATAATCCCACCCACAAAAACAGGCGTAACAAAGCTGACGAACATGCTAACGAGTGGCAAGAAAGCCATGGCAAAAATAATCAGGAAAAAGACGATGTTAATGAGGATCCACATCCCTAATTTTTCCTTGACCAGTGCCCATGCTTGGCTGATCCACTCAACCCCTTCACCTGCTTGAACGGCATTAGGTTCTGGTGTAAATACAAAGCTATCGATGGGCTCGGGTGGTGTCATAGGCGAAATGTCGTTATCAACATTATCGTGTTCATTGTTCATAGTGAGTGACCTATTTAGTAGTGATGAATTAGCAATATTTATTATAGAGTTATGTTGCTATTAATAAATTAAATTTAACGTGCGGATTATGCCTAAAAACCGTGCCTGTTCAAAGCAGAGTAATCTGGTAACGAGAAGAGAGGTCGGATGCGAAGAGATTATATGAAATAGGCTCCCAGAAGGGAGCCTATGAAGAAATTAGTACATGACTTTTTTGCCGTAGCTTTCGAGGATACTTTTGACTCTTTCCATTACCTCTTTTGACGGTGGTCTCACGCCATCAAGTTTGTACTCTTCACCCATGGTTTCCCATTTGTGCTTGCCGAGTTCATGGTAAGGGAGTAATTCAATTTTCTCGATATTATCCATATCTTTGACAAACTCACCTAGCATATGGACAGAGTGGTCATCGTCACTCCAACCTGGCACGACAACATAACGGATCCACGTTTTTTGGTTACGTTTTGCAAGGTAGCGGGCAAATTCTAAAGTGCGATGATTGGAAACCCCAACCAGTTTTTGGTGAATTTCGTCATCAAGCTGTTTCAAATCTAGCATGACAAGATCAGTGACATCCATTAGCTCATCAATGACAGGGTCATAGCGACGAACAAACCCGTTAGTGTCTAAGCATGTATGAATGTTCTCTTTTTTGCAGGCACGGAACCAATCACGGACAAAATCAGCCTGTAAAATAGCTTCACCACCTGATGCCGTGACACCACCGCCGGTTGCGTTCATAAAATGGCGGTAAGTGACCGCTTCTTTCATTAACTCATCAACGGTAACCATGTTGCCTGTATGGGTATCCCAAGTATCACGGTTATGGCAATACAGGCAGCGCATTAGGCAGCCTTGGAAGAAAACGATAAAGCGGATCCCTGGACCGTCGACGGTACCACAGGATTCAAAAGAGTGAATTCGTCCAAACGTCGCGGGTGGCGAGGTGGTCGAAATTTCAGTCGTTGGAATAGTCTTTTGCGTTGTTGACATAGCAGGAACTCACAGAATGTAGAATTATAATCTCTTATCTTTGACTAAGATAGAAAGGCCCCAATGGGAGGGGCCTTTTATTTATTTTACGTTATAGAATCTTAGCGCAGTATTACAGAGTACTGGTGAAAGTACGAGTAATAACGTCTTGCTGCTGTTCTTTAGTCAGAGAGTTAAAGCGCACTGCATATCCTGATACACGGATAGTCAGTTGTGGATATTTCTCTGGGTTTTCCATCGCATCTAACAGCATTTCACGGTTCATCACGTTCACGTTTAAGTGCTGACCGCCTTCGATAGAAGATTCATGATGGAAGTAACCATCCATCAGACCCGCTAAGTTAGTTTTACGAACTTCGTCATCTTTACCTAACGCATTTGGCACGATAGAGAAGGTATAAGAGATACCATCTTTTGCGTAAGCAAATGGCAGTTTAGCAACAGAAGTCAGAGATGCTACCGCACCTTTTTGGTCACGACCGTGCATTGGGTTAGCACCTGGTCCGAATGGTGCACCAGCGCGACGACCATCTGGGGTGTTACCTGTTTTCTTACCATACACAACGTTAGAAGTAATGGTCAGAACAGACTGAGTTGGAACCGCGTTACGGTAAGTAGGCAGTTTCTGAATTTTCTTCATGAAACGTTCTACTAAGTCACAAGCGATATCATCAACACGTGGGTCATTGTTACCAAATTGTGGATATTCACCTTCGATTTCGAAGTCGATAGCGATACCGTCTTCATCACGAATTGGTTTAACTTTTGCGTACTTGATTGCAGACAGTGAGTCAGCAGCAACAGACAGACCTGCGATACCACATGCCATTGTACGGTAAACATCACGGTCATGAAGCGCCATCAGTGCTGCTTCATAGCTGTATTTATCATGCATGAAGTGGATGCAGTTCAGCGCAGTAACGTACTGAGTTGCTAACCAGTCCATGAAGTGGTCCATTTTGTCCATCACGGTATCGAAGTCGAGGACTTCATCCATGATAGGTGCGTGTTTAGGACCCACTTGCATTTTCAGTTTCTCGTCCACACCACCATTGATGGTGTACAGCATTGTTTTCGCTAAGTTTGCACGAGCGCCGAAGAACTGCATTTGTTTACCAACAATCATTGGGCTTACGCAACATGCGATTGCGTAGTCATCATTGTTGAAGTCAGGACGCATTAAGTCGTCGTTTTCATACTGTACAGAAGAGGTGTCGATAGAGACTTTTGCTGCGAACTTTTTGAAGTTCATTGGCAGTTTTTCTGACCACAGGATAGTCATGTTAGGCTCTGGAGATGGGCCCATGGTATACAGTGTGTTCAGGAAACGGAAGGTGTTTTTAGTCACCATAGTACGGCCATCAAGACCCATACCTGCCAGTGATTCTGTTGCCCAAATTGGGTCACCAGAGAACAGCTCATCGTATTCAGGTGTACGTAAGAAACGAACCATACGCAGTTTCATGACTAAGTGGTCAATCAGTTCTTGCGCTTGTTCTTCTGTGATTTTACCTGCATCTAAGTCTCGTTGGATGTACACGTCTAAGAACGTAGATACACGACCAAATGACATTGCCGCACCGTTTTGAGATTTAACAGCCGCTAAGTAACCGAAGTAAGTCCATTGAACTGCTTCTTGTGCGTTAGTTGCAGGACCAGAGATGTCGTAGCCATATTTAGCTGCCATCTCTTTGATTTGACCCAGTGCACGATGTTGCTCAGCAATTTCTTCGCGCAATTGGATAGTCATTTGCAGGTCTTCACCTTTCTCTAATCTTTCTTGCAGAGAAGTGAATTGGTTGAATTTGTCTTTCATCAGGAAATCAATACCGTACAGAGCAACACGACGGTAGTCACCGATGATACGACCACGACCATAGGCATCTGGTAAACCGGTTAAGATACCGGATTTACGGCATTTTAAGATGTCTGGAGTATAAACATCGAAAACACCTTGGTTGTGAGTTTTACGGTATTCAGTGAAGATTTTTTTCAGGCTAGGATCTAAAGTACGATCATAAGCTTTACATGAACCTTCAACCATTTTGATACCACCGAACGGGATAAGACCACGTTTCAGAGGTGCGTCAGTTTGTAGACCAACGATAGTTTCTAATTCTTTGTTAATGTAACCAGCATCATGGGAAGTGATTGTTGATGCAAGGTCTGTATCAAAATCAACTGGCGCGTGAGTGCGGTTTTCGATTTTGATCCCTTCCATGACTTTTTCCCACAGCTTATCAGTTGCTGGAGTTGAGCCTGCTAAGAAAGATTCATCACCTTCATACGGAGTATAGTTTTTCTGAATAAAGTCACGGACGTTGACGTTATTCTGCCAGTCACCTTGGCTAAAACCTTGCCATGCTAAAGCGAATTTTTCATTTAATTCGGACATGATACTTTTACCTTTTAACAATGGATCTTTGAGGGATCTTAATAAATCTTTGTGTACGTGTAATAACAATTATATTAATAAATTTCGATTAATGTTTTTCGTTATTACGCAGATGCATTAACCAGTAAACTAGGCCGACTAACACTGCGCCGCCAATAATATTTCCGATAGTCACTGGTATTAAATTGTCACTGATAAAGTTCCCAACCGTTAGGTTAGCGAATTGCTCAGGTGCCATGTTGATTTGAGTCCAAAATTCAACAGGGGCGAATTCTTTAATCATGATACCCATAGGGATCATAAACATATTTGCGATACTGTGCTCAAAACCGCTGGCGACGAACATCGCAACAGGCAGAATCAAGGCGACAAATTTATCGGTTAGGCTACGACCGGCATAACTCATCCAAACAGCTAAGCAAACCATTAAGTTAGCTAAAATACCAAGGAAGACAGCTTCCACAAAAGTGTGGTGTAGTTTGTAGTTGGCGGTTTGTAGTACGTTCAAACCCCATTGACCGTTTGCGGCAACATATTGCCCTGCAAACCAAATAACCGCGACAAAAAACAGTGCGCCGACTAAGTTGCCAATATAAACGTGGAACCAGTTGAGGAGCATTTGACCCCAAGAGATTTTTCCTGTGGCTTTAGCAACAACGGTTAAAACAGTGGATGTAAATAAGTCGGCTCCACAGACTACTACCAACATTAATCCAAGAGAGAAGCAGATGCCCCCAATCAGTTTGGTGAAGCCATAAGGCGCACTCGCGGTACCCGTAGTAGCTGTGATATAGAACACAAAAGCGATAGAGATAAAGATACCAGCGGTGAATGCTGACAAGTAAGTCATGGCGGGGTGTTTGTTGACTTTATAAACGCCCACATCATTAGCGACTTGAGCCATTACAGCAGGGGGTAATAAATTAAAAGGGTTGTCAGCTTTCATACCAACACTCTCTTACAAAGTTGATTAATTATAGCACGCAATTATAGTAACAAACGGGTGTGGTGATAAATTTGATGTGGATCATGAAGTGTTAAGAGAACGGGGGTAAAATAGGTCTAAAATCGTCAAAATTAAATGTAACATTATGATTTAATTATAAAAAATTTTTATAAAACCACGGAAAACGGTCTTCAGAAGTAAAATGTTACAGATGATTGTTAACGAATATCGATAATTATTATGTGATTGAAATTAAATATTGCTTAAGTAAAGATAAAAGCCCGAAGGCCTTTATCTTATTGTCGTCAATTACGCGTTAGCGCGCTTGGCTCTTTGCAGCTTTTCGTAAGCAGCGAGTAGTCCTTGATGAGCCGGTAATGCTTTTAATTCTGCATCTACTGACCATAATCCATAGAAACACGATTCACCGGCGATTGCTGCGGATGCTGCATCCACCGCTTCTTGCCCATACATACGAACAAATGCTTGATAATATTGAGTAGGTTCTCTCTCTTCTTCTTGAGAAAGCAGCAGTAAGGTGTGCAAGCAACGATAGTAGTTGGCACGTTCAGGCGTGAATACTGAACTGTTGAAGTCTTGTGTCCATTCGACCCAAGCCAGTGCTTGTTCAAGATCACCACCTGCGAGCGCCAGCATTGATTTCAATTCACCGATGCGCAGGTTACTCCAGCCATTATCTTTGCCAACGGCTAAACCTAACAGCTCGCGTACGCGGGTAAAGTCATCTAAACCGTCATCATCTAACTGTTCAATTAAAGCGAGGTAATCTTCTTTTTCCCATTGGCTATCTGGCAGCGCCATGATGGTGTCACGCAGGTAAGCCCCCATCGCATTGTTAGCAATGTGCAAATCTTCGACAGGATAGATATCGGACATGCCTGGTACCAAAATACGGCATGCGTATACGCCTAAATGGCTATAGTCCGCAATATAAACTTCCGCATCAAGCTTATTGAAGATGGCCATTAATGTGGCGAACTCTTCGGTCGTGGTCCCTTTAAAGCTCCAATCTACGAATGGATAATCCGCATCATCTTTAAACGTATCCCAGCTAATTAAACCGCTAGAATCGATAAAGTGAGTTTCTAAGTTCGTGTGTTCACCCACTTCTTCATCGTCAAAGGTTGGGGCGTTAAAGACATCTAAGTCTTTCAGACCACGGCCTTGCAGCAATTCAGTTACGGTACGCTCTAATGCAACACCAAAATCAGGGTGTGCACCGAAAGAGGCAAAACACGTTCCGTTTTGTGGGTTAAATAACACAACACAGATAACAGGGAATTCCCCACCTAAAGATGCATCGTAGCTGAAGATTGGGAAACCTTCGTTTTCTAACGTTTCAATCGCTGCAACGACACCTGGATAGCGAGCCATCACTTCGGCAGGAATTGTCGGTAAGCTAATGCTTTCAGCAATAATTTTATTTTTCACAAAGCGTTCGAACACTTCGGATAACCCTTGAACTCGCGCTTCATTGGCGGTGTTTCCTGCGGACATCCCATTGGATACATACAGGTTACCCACAATATTCATCGGAATATAGACGGTACGATTATCTGATTGGCGTGTAAATGGAAGGGCGCAGATACCACGTTCTTCATTGCCAGATTGCAGGTCGATAAGTTGGCTGCCAGCGAGTGCATTATCAGGATCGTAAAACGCAACTAAGCGCTCATCTAATAAACCTTCTGGTAGGCTGTCGTCTTCGGTGAGCGGGAACCATTTCTCATTAGGATAATGGACGAAGTCCCCTTCAGCGATAGATTTACCCAGATAAAAATCCGCAAAGAAATAGTTTGTGGATAAACGTTCAAAATACTCGCCAAGTGCAGAAGCTAATGCCGCTTTTTTACTGGCGCCTTTACCATTGGTAAAGCACAGTGGGCATTCCTTATCACGGATATGAACGGACCAAACGTTCGGTACGGGATTTAGCCAAGAGGCCTCTTCGATATCGAATCCTAGATTTTTCAGTTTAGTTTGGAATGCTTCAATGGAGACTTCGAGTGCGGCATCTTTGCCGGGAATAAATGTTTGGCTCATTGTCAGTCACTTGTAAATGGCTTGTTTCAGATAGCGACTATGATACGGATTTTTCCCAGATTGCTCACGCTTTTTATGCTGAGTTCCTGTTTTTTATTCAAGACAGAAAACAGGCAAAAAATTAGAATTTACTAAAATGACTAAGCGGATCACAAAACTCTCGGATTAAATCCACATAATAACGTGAGTTTATTTTTAATATCATGTTCGTCAATTTTAGTTAAAGGAAAATAGGATGAAAAACCGTAATAAAGCACTGTTAGCCACATTGGTTTCATTGTTTGCTGCATCTGCATTTGCACAACCGAATATTACTGTGTTGGCAACAGGCGGGACGATCGCTGGTGGGGGAGAATCAGCAACTGGCTCGAGCTATCAAGCGGGTAAGGTGGGGATTGATTCTTTACTTAATGCGGTACCAGAAACTAAAAAAATTGCCAATCTTAGTGGTGAGCAGCTTGTGAACATCGGTTCTCAAGATATGAATGATCAAGTGTGGCTAACCCTCGCTAAAAAAATCAACCAAGATTGTAATAAAACCGATGGTTTTGTCATCACTCATGGTACTGACACCATGGAAGAGACTGCCTTTTTCCTCGATTTGACTACAGCATGTAAAAAACCCATTGTAATGGTTGGTGCGATGCGTCCTTCTACTGCCTTGGGGGCCGACGGTCCATTGAATTTGTACAATGCCGTGGTACTGGCATCTGACAAATCAGCAGGGGAGCGAGGCGTGCTGATGGCAATGAATGACAAAGTGATTCAGGGTCGTAATGTGATGAAAATGAGTACAACGGAAGTTCAAGCATTCGACGCGGTGAATGCGGGAGCTGAAGGTTATATTCATGATGGTAAAGTGACTTACTACCAAGCTGCTCAGCCTCGCGGTGACAAGCCTGTTTTTGATGTGAGTAAATTAGATAAATTGCCGGAAGTCGGTATCGTTTATAACTATGCAAATGCTTCGGCTGCACCAGTAAAAGCGCTACGTGAAGAAGGAGTTAAAGGTATCGTCAGTGCGGGGGTAGGTAACGGCAATATGTATAAGACCATTTTTGATGCACTCGCGAATGCGGCAAAAGAAGATGTGGTTGTTGTGCGCTCTAGCCGAGTTCCAACAGGCTATACAACACGTAATGCTGAAGTGAATGACAATGAATATGGCTTTGTGGCTTCCGAAAGATTAAATCCACAAAAATCACGCGTATTATTACAATTAGCACTGACTCAAACAAAAGATCCGAAAAAGATTCAAGAAATGTTTGAGCAATATTAATTCTCTAAGAATAGGCGGCAGAAATGTCGCCTTGATTATGTTTTTATAACTACATCTAGAATGTGTTTCTTGATTAGTAATCACATTTAAATAATCAAAATAACTCGATAATAAATTCCTATAAGATAGGTAATAAAGTTTATTATCGAGTATTTATGTATCATATATTTAACAAAATTAATTATAAAGCACCGACTTCGGGCGTTTGAGGATCGGATTTTTCTTGCTTATTTTTTTCTTTAAATGCAGTTACGTTTCCTGTCGATTGTGTGGCAGATTTAACTTCAGCAAGCCCAGAAAATATTCCGCCTTTTTTGATGGATAAATTCGAATAGCGGATAGTCCCATAAATTTCGCCATTGGTATCAATGCTGATGGTTTCCGAAATACATTCCCCTTCAACTTTACCGTTTACCCACAATTCATTACTCGTAATATTGCCGGTAACATGCCCATTTTGCATAATTTTTACGGTGTTATTTTTGCCAGTAATATTACCAATCACAGTACCATAAATATGCACTTGCTCATTGGAGGTCACATTGCCTTCAAATACGACATCTTTGGCAATGATAGTATTGGTTTTTTCTTCACTGACCGTCGGTGATGATACTTGCATTTTTTCCTCAGCGATCTGTTGAATGATTTCTTCTTTATTGATAGTGGGAGTGGGCTCTGGTTTGTTTTGTTTTTTATTGAACATGTGACTAACCTTTTTGAAATTGAAGTATAGAACCAAACAAATGATTGAAGATATAAAGGCAAGAGATGCCACAACGGTATATCTAAAAAACCACGCTATCAAAGTAAGAAACCAGAAGAAAAAACTTATGTTCAAAAACAGATAGGCTTTTTTCATCTTTTAATCTCTTACACATAAATTTAAGCATCAGTATAAATTAAAATAACACATAACAAATTAAAGAATAGAGGATGATTTTAGTTTTATCTGAAGAAATAAAGGCATGAGTTTTTAAAAAATAGTCGTTATTTTTCAGATATAGAATGGAAATAGGGAGATGTTAAGAAGGGTTAAATAAAAATACCCACAATGAACATTAAGTGGGTATTCTCAGCATTAAATCACGTCTTAATTAAATCGCTTCCTTTAAAAGAAAGAAGCGATTGATAATGTGATTATTTTGCTTCGTGTGCTTCAGTATTTTCGCGACAATTACCTTCAGCGCAGTGTCCATACAGATATAAACTGTGGTTAGACAGTTTAATACCGTGACGTGCAGCGATATCATGCTGGCGTTTTTCGATTGATTCGTCTGTAAATTCGATAACCTTGCCACAATCTAAACAAATTAGGTGGTCATGGTGATGTTGCTGAGTTAATTCAAATACGGATTTTCCACCTTCGAAATTGTGACGTGTCACAATACCAGCATCATCAAATTGGTTTAATACGCGATAGACAGTTGCTAACCCGATTTCTTCACCAATATCAATCAGCTTCTTGTAGAGATCTTCCGCACTGACGTGATGGCACTCAGGCTCCTGAAGTACTTCCAAAATCTTCAATCTTGGAAGAGTGACTTTGAGTCCTGCATTTTTCAATGCTTTATTATTGTCTGTCATGCGGGCTTGTCCTGTATTTTAAATCATAAATTTAACAATAATGAGACGTTTTTAACAAAAATCCAGTTGTCTTCTAAACTGATTTACAATTATAGGCATGGAAAATAAAAATAGAAACCATGCATTGTCTCATTATTTTGATTCGAGCTTAAAAGCGAGTCCCTTAATGTGGTGGACGAATGAGCCATCATATCTAACAGTGCTCGCTTTTAATTGACAATCAATGTCATTATTAGCCAAGGATTTCAGCCAGCGACATCTCTTCAGAGATCTGTTTAACCCAAGCATTAACACGCTCTTCGGTAAGCTCTGGTTGACGATCTTCATCGATAGCAAGACCGATAAAGTGAGTATCATCAGCCATACCTTTAGAGGCTTCAAAGTGGTAGCCTTCTGTTGGCCAGTGTCCCACAATGACTGCGCCGCGGGGCTCAATGATGTCACGGATGGTACCCATCGCATCACAGAAATATTCTGCGTAGTCTTCTTGGTCTCCACAACCAAACAGCGCGACAAGTTTACCGTCAAAATCAATTTCTTCTAATGTTGGGAAAAAATCATCCCAATCACATTGAGCTTCACCGTAATACCACGTCGGGATGCCGAGAAGTAGGATATCAAATGCTTCGATATCTTCTTTGCTGCACTTAGCAATATCGTGAACTTCTGCAACATCTTTGCCTAATCTTTCTTGGATCATTTTGGCAATATTTTCTGTGTTACCTGTGTCACTTCCGAAGAAAATGCCTATAACTGCCATAAATTGATTAACCTCTTGTTTTTCTAGCAGAGAGTTTAACTTGTTGATTCTACTAGAATTAAAAATAGAACGAAAATAGGTAAAATTTGCGCCTTATTTTGGCGAAAAAAACGGTGTTAGTCTGTCAAATTTGTGTGATTCATTCAGACACAGCTAGTGGTCAATTGTCTCACTAACCTGCTCAAGTTGAGCCATCAAAATTTCTTCAATTAGCTCACTTCGGCTTATATTTTTCTCTTCAGCTAATTGGTTTAAGACTGCGACAGCGTCTTCATTTAATTTCAGCTCAACTCGACGCAGTCCTTTGACTTTATCCCGTTTGAGCTGATTTCGTTTGTTAATTCTTAATTGTTCATCCCGCGACAACGGGCTAGTTTTTGGTCGCCCAGGCCTGCGTTCTTCTGCGAACAAATCCAGTGTCGTGCGATCAGTTTGTTCTTTTGCCATATCTACTATTGCTAACGGAAGGGGTGTGCCAGTATTTCAGCGCGCAATGATACCCTAGCTGAATCCCTAGTACCATAGGTGCATACCCAGCTAATTCATCTAATAGATTAAAAAAAAAGCACTTTTAAGAAAAAAGCATCACCCAACGAGGGGGAGATGCTTTTTTGTTCAGGTCAACGAGTCTGCTGCTGCCATAAATTTGCATAAATGCCATTCAATTTAAGGAGGTTTTCATGGGTTTCCGTTTCAGTCACTTCCCCATTGCAAATCACGTAAATTTTATCGGCGTTCATGATGGTATTGAGACGGTGGGCGATGCTAATTACCGTTCTACCTTGTGAAATTAATGGCATGTTTTGCATGATGGCAGATTCCGATTCGTAATCTAATGCGGATGTAGCCTCATCAAGAATTAAAATATCGGGCTCAGTAATTAATGCTCGAGCTAACGCAATGCGCTGACGCTGCCCGCCTGAAAGATTTAACCCTTTTTCAGATAAATGATAATTAAAATTATTAGGCAATGACATAATAAATTCATACGCACCTGCAAGTTTTGCTGCATGAATTAATTGTTGCTCATTTGCTTGTGGGTAACTTAAACGAATATTTTCTGCAATTGTTCCGACAAACAATGTGCTTTCTTGTAGCACGACACTCATTCGACGACGCAATGCCACTGTATCGGCAACGGCTAAATCCATTCCATCCACAATAACTTGCCCATGTTGAGGAACATATAATCGCTGTAATAGTTTTGTTAGCGTGCTTTTCCCCGAGCCAGAAGGACCCGTGATACCAATAAATTCTCCCGCCTTGATGGATAAACAGAGATTATTAAGGACTTCAGGGGTTTCTGGTTGGTAACGAAACCGGATGTTTTGAAACTGAATCTCGCCTTGAATAGCGGCGGAGCTAGCAATGCCTTGGCGCTCATTTTCAATAGGTTTATCAAGAATATCACCGACGCGACGAAGGGAAATGATCGTATGCTGAAAATCTTGCCAAATTTGAGCAAAGCGCAAAATGGGTTGAGTTACATGGGCGCTAAGCATATTAAAGGCGACAAGCTCCCCTGGAGTAATGTTGCCTGCTAGCACCTCGTTCACGCCAATCCACAGTAAAATCGCAGTAGTAATTTTACTCACTAATGTCATCAATTGCGTTGCAACCACGCTGCGCATGGATACTTTAAAGCCTTGCATCAATTGTTGACTGAGTAATTTCTGCCAACGCCTAAAAAAATATTTCTCTGTTGCAGTAGTTTTTAGGGTTTCAATCCCCGTAATGGATTCAGTTAAAAACGTAAGGCCATTTTCATCAGCTTGGTAAGATTTTTCTGTCTGTTGACGAATAATGGGACCTAAAATCATCCATAAAATAAAAAAGACGCCCATAGAACCGACGAGAGTCCAAGTCATTATGTCACTATACGAAAATAAGACGGCGACAAACAGGATCACAAAAATAAAGTCAATGAACAGCATAAGTGTTGAACCAGTCAAAAATTGACGGATATGCGCTAATTCACGGACACGAGCAATAATTTTTCCTGTTGGTCTTAACTTAAAATAATTAAGCGGTAACGCCATTAAATGGCGATAGAGTTTACCGGATAACTCTGCACTAATTTGTGTGCTGGTATGGCTGAAGATTTTATTACGAATAAAGCTATAAATAGGCTCTGCAATTGCAATGGCGAGTATGCCAAGCGCAAGAATGTGCAAATTAGGTAGGCTTCGTCCAACCAGCACTTTATCAATCAGATTTTGAAATAGTAGCGGGCTGATTAATGCAAATAGTTGCACAATTGCCGCTAGGATAAAGACATTTTTGAGTTTAAAACGCTGGCGAATAATAGAGGGAATAAACCAGCTAATACCAAATGCCCTTTTTTGTTCTGTCTCCAATTGTTCTTTAATTAGAATCACGGAGTAATGAACATCAACAGAATTATCCCACGGTTCTACGCTGTCACCTTGTGGCGTGATGACGGTGAGTGGTGAGTTTTGAGTAATAATATGCCAACGTTGGTTGATTAATATTAAGGCTGGTAATGGAATATTTTGCATTTGTTGTTGAGTCAAGGACACATGCTGTGTTTCATAACCAATAATTTGTGCACATTCTCTGAGTTCTAAATCTGTTGGTGAATCACCCTGCATACCAATAGCATGCATTAATTGCCCTTGAGTGATATTTTTTTGAAAGTGATTCGCTATCCAGACTAAGGCTTCCAAGCCATTATTATTGCGCTGTTCCATGGATTACTTCTCTCTCATCGCAGTGGAGGTATATTCATTAATTGGGCTAAGCAGGTAATCAATGAGTCGACGTTTATCGGTTTTTATTTCGGCAACAATAGATAAACCCGGCGTTAATTCAATGTGTTCTCCTTCAACTAATAGTTGTTTACTGCTTAAACCAATTTGAGCCAAATACACTAAGCCTAAGTTTTCATCTTGAGTACTATCACGGGAAATAGATAGCAGTTCACCTTCAATGGTGCCGTAGCGTGTATAAGGGAATGCATCAATTTTTACATCAGCTTTTAAGCCTTCTTGAATAAAGCCAATATCTTTATTCAGAATTTTGACTTCCGCGAGTTGTACATGATTATTAGGAACGATAACCATTAATTGCTGTGCTGGTTGTAAAACCGCACCGAGAGTATAAATAGCAATTTGTTGTACTGTTCCGTCAACGGGGGCACGAATAATTTCTAGTTGGTTTCTTTCTTGGTTTTTAATGAGCTCTTGCTCAAGGGATACAAATTTGAATTTAGCTTGCTGATATTTCTCATACCATTCTTGGTGTTTTTGCGCATTAATCCTATCTTGCTTTTCGCGTAAAGCATGGTGTTGGCTATTCAATATGGAGAGTTCAGATTGTTTGGCGGTTTTCTCTTTTCTAGCGAGTAATAACTCACGTTCTTGTTCTAGAAACTCTTTTTGGCTGATCAATTGTTTTTGATTCAGAGCTGTGTGTGCATCAAGTCGTTTTTTAATGTTATGCATCAATATATTGATATCTTTTAATTCACGTTCTCTTGCTTGGTAATTCACGCGATTAAGTTGAACTTCGTTAGCTATCTCGTTCAGTAATGTTTCATACTCTTTTTTAATGGTTTGGTAGCTAAGTTTTGCTTGGACTTGTTCCGTTAATGAAAGCTGAGGGTATCGTGGTGATGTCTCGATTTGCTGTTGATTGAGTAAGGCATGGTGGATCATTTCCTCACTAGCATGAAAGTTTTTCTGGTAGTGAAGGCTAACAATATCTTGGTCAACACCCAGGACTTTGACGCTGAGTAATGGATCGCCTTGTTTAACTTGCTGTCCATCTTCAACGTGGATTTGTTGTAAGCGGCTTAATTCAAAAGCTTGGATAGTTTGTGTTCTTCCCGAGACAATCAGTTTTCCCTGAGTAGTGGCTTGAACGTCCAATTTGCCAAAATATGACCATGCAATTGCAATAAAAATACCGACGCTAATGCTGATGGCCATTGTAAAAGCCAAATAAGAGGGTGGTGTTTTTAAAATAGATAAATGAGCAGGTAAAAAGCTGTTATAGCGGGTAGTGTTTGATTTTCGTTTCATGATTAACATCCATGTCATTATTTAAGAGACTGCTGAAGCGTCCATAAATGTCTATAAAATTTATTATTTTCGATTAATTGTTGGTGGCTGCCTTGCTCAACAATTTGTCCCTGTTGCATCACGATAATGCGTTGGTGATTACGGATTGTGGAAAGGCGATGGGCAATCGTAATAACAGTGCGCCCTTTGGCTATTTCTTGCATATTTTCTTGAATAATAGCTTGGGATTCGTCATCTAATGCGCTGGTGGCCTCATCGAAAATGATGATTTTAGGGTCAGCTAAAAGGGTTCTTGCGATGGCGATACGTTGGCGTTGTCCCCCTGAAAGTGATGATCCACCTTCAGCTAAAACGGTGTCATATCCCATGGGTAATTTGAGAATAAAATCATGCGCTCCCGCCATTTTTGCGGCATTCACCACTTGATCCATTGATGCATTGGGGTTCGTTTGTGCAATATTATTGAAGACAGATTGGTTGAATAGAAAATTTTCTTGTAAAACAATACCAATTTGTTTCCTTAACGATGAAAGCTCGATAGCTGAAATTGGCGTGCCATCAAGGTAAATTGCCCCTTGTTCTGGAGTATATAAACGCAATATTAACCGAGCTAATGTGCTTTTCCCTGAACCTGAGGTACCCACGATACCGATGGTTTCGCCTGCTTTAATCGAAAGATTAAAGTTATCGAGGATAGAAGGCATATTAGGTTGATAACGGAAGCTAATGTTGTGTAGTTGAATATTGCCAATGAGTTGAACGTCATTGCCTTTTTTACTTTGCTCTATCGGAAGGTTGATTATTTGCGACAGTTTTTCTATTGCGACTTTGGTTCGAATATAGTCTCCCCATAATTTCACCAGTTTCACCAGCGGTTGGTTTGCGTGGTTGACCATCATGTGAAAAGCAATAAATTGCCCAATAGTCAATTGCAACGCGAGAACTTCGGACGCACCCACCCATAGAACAAGGGCACTGGTGACTTTTTCAATCACCATGACGATGTGCTCTGAGCGAGAACTGATTTGCCCAGAGACAAAGTTGGTTTGGCTCATATCGGCAGTTTGTGTATCCCAGCGACGGGTAAAGCTCGGTTCAATGGATAAGCTTTTGGCTGTCTCTATCCCATTCACACTTTCCGTTAAAAATGAGGTATTGATAGCAATATTTGCAAACTGCTGCTGAGCTGCCGCTTCAATCTTTGGTGTCAGCCACCATGCGACCAGCAAATAGCAGGGGATTGAACATAAGAAAAGTAAGGTAAGTGTGGTGGATAGCAGGTTCATCACATAGACGAAGACAAATAAAAATAGTACATCAACGCACAGTGTGAAAAAGCTACTCGTTAAAAATTCTCGAATGGTTTCTAATTCTTTTACTCGAGTGACAATCGCACCGATTTGTCTATTTTTAAAAAACGAAATAGGCATATGCAATAAATGATTAACGAGTTTTAATCCTAGCGTCATATCAATACGATTGACGGTATGGTTATAAATATACTCTCTTAGACCTTTTAATATAACTTCGATGATAGCAGCAACAATTAAACCGAAAATTAAAACATCCAAGGTGGATAAACTATTATGAATAAGGACTTTATCCATAATTACTTGCATGACAATAGGCGAAGCTAAAGCCAAAATTTGTAGAATAAAGGAAAAAACCAGTACCCATGCAATAATACTACGGTACTTCATGAATTCTGTTTGGAACCATGAAATATCGAATTTTCCTTGTTTGACTTTGACGTGAAGCCAATCTCCACTCCAGTTATTTTGGAGTTCTTCATGGCTCCATATTTCAGGCGAGGATTGACCAATACGCTGAATCAGCACCTGTTCTTGATTATGATTAGCCAGAAGAAATGCATGCCCATTATTATCATATAAAATAGCGGGTGAAGGGAGTTTCTTTATTTTTTTATCACGCTGATATTTATTTTTACATTTAATCTGATATTTATCTTTTATTACTTTAATGTAATTTTCAATATGATGAATATCTTTTGTGGCTTGCTTGAAATCGTCATAGTCGATTTCACCAGAAAGCTTTGCAATTATGCTAATAAAATATAACGTTGATTGTGTTTTAACACTTTCCATTGTGTATTTTTATCATCCTGTAATTTTAATAATGCTCATGTATCAATTTCGAGAATTTAGTTATTTAATCGAGATGGATAATACCGTCATCATAATTACAAGTGTATTGAAGTTCGTCTTATTATTTGAATATGAATATATTGAGGATATACCTTTGCTCCTGATATTTAAAAATTAAATATCAGGAGCAGTACTGCAAAGGATAGGGGGTTAATCAGGAATACTTAAGAAGCGGTGAATGGCACGTAGTACATGTTCTGGTTTTTCAGCATGCACCCAATGGCCCGCATCTGCGACTACCCATGCCTTTGCTTGAGGAAACTGTCCAGCAATGTCTTCACGATATTCAGATTGTACATAAGGAGAGTTTCCACCGGGAATGAGCAATACCGGTTTATTCCACGCAGGCACTGTTTTCCAACCAATAATTTTTTCATAGTTGGCTTTGAGGGCGGGAAGGTTGAATTTCCATTCGCCTTGCTTAAAGGATTTCAGTAAAAATTGAATCACGCCGTCTTCAGGGATAAATTGGCGCATAATGTTACTGGCATCTTGGCGTGTTTTGACTTGCGCTTGCGTTGTCGCTTCTAACGCGGCAATGATTTCATCATGACGGCGGACTTGATAAGCGACTGGGGCAATGTCAATTGCCACGATTTTTTCAATAAAATCAGGTGCTATCTCGCTGGCCGCCATGGCAATCTTACCGCCCATGGAGTGACCTATCAAAATGGTACTGTGATAACCAAGGGATTTAACCAGAGTGATCACATCTTCAGCCATATCTCGGTATTCCATTTCATTGGAACGAAAAGAATCACCATGATTGCGTACATCAATTTGAATGGTATCGAAATAGTTTTGTAAGTCGCGACCTAAAACCCCTAAATTATTCAGATCACCAAAGAGCCCATGGATCAAAACAACGGGGGTGGTGGTGATCGGGTTTTCAGGTTTATGGATTGTATAATTAAGTAATTCGGTCATATTTGAACTAGGATTAATGTTGTTTGCCGGATGAGGGGCTTATCATGGCATGGTGATGAGGAAAAACCAAATTTGTGTAATAGCAAACAAGATAACTTACTGAAATATCGTAAAACTTAACTCATTGTTTGTTTTAAGTTATTGAAATTTTAATTGTTTTGTTTTTTTTAAATCTGGCTTATAATCTGGCGCGAATTTTAGATTAAGAAAGTACTGGGAAAAAATGAAAACGATAGAAGTTGATGAAGAGCTTTACCGCTATATTGCAAGTCACACACAGCATATCGGTGAAAGTGCATCGGATATTTTACGCCGTATGCTAAATTTCAAATCCGCGCAGCAGCCAGTACCCGCAGCAAAAGAAGTGAATTTAACACCATTAGCGCCGCAAGATGCGCCGGTGATGAATACTAAGGTGGTTGCACAGAATCCAGTTAGAGTGATCAGAGAATTATTACTCTCTGATGCCTATGCGGAAAAAAACAAAGCGATCGATCGCTTTATGCTAATTCTTTCAACGTTGTATAGCTTAGATGCGAAGAGCTTTGAGCGCGCAACAGAGTCAATGCATGGTCGTACCCGTGTTTACTTTGCTGGTGATGAGCAAACTTTATTGGCTGCGGGCAAGCAGTCAAAACCTCGTCATATACCGGGCACACCGTATTGGGTGATCACCAATACCAACACCAATCGCAAGCGCAGTATGATTGATGCGATTATGCAAGAGATGAACTTCCCTGCGAATGTCATCGAAAAAGTTGGTAATACTATCTAAACATTGTGAAGTCACTGGTGTTTCACGCTAAGCATCAGTGCTTTGGGAGATAACAAGTGGCAATTCATGAACGAGCAGGGCAGCTTCCATTTCAAAGTGATTTGATTAACGTTGCTCAGTTAACGGCTCAATATTATACCCAGCAACCGGATCCTGAGGTGTCTTCTCAGGCAGTCAAATTTGGGACATCCGGTCATCGCGGTAGTTCGCTACGTAATAACTTTAATGAAAATCACATTCTGGCGATTGCCCAAGGCATTGCCGATTTGCGCAAGCAGCAAGGTGTAACAGGACCTTGTTACGTGGGGAAAGATACCCATGCGCTGTCAGAAGCTGCATTTATTACTGTGATTGAAGTGTTAGCAGCGAACCAAGTTCATGTTATTGTTCAAGAAAATAATGGTTTTACTCCAACGCCAGCTATCTCCCACGCTATTTTAAGCTATAACCAAACACATAAAGATGTCGCTGATGGCATTGTTATCACTCCTTCCCATAACCCACCGGAAGATGGCGGAATTAAATATAACCCTGCCAACGGTGGTCCTGCGGATACAGATTTAACTTCCGTTATTGAAAAACGCGCGAATCAGTTGCTGGCGACCGATCTTGATGGCGTGAAGCGGTTAGATTTTGCTGATGCAATGGAAAGCGGTTTTGTGTCTGAGCAAGATTTAGTGATGCCGTATGTTCACGCATTAGGCGATGTTATTGATATGCAAGCTATCCAAAAGTCAGGATTAAAAATTGGTGTCGATCCGCTAGGTGGCTCGGGTATTGAATACTGGAAAAAAATTGCGGAATATTATCAACTGGATATTGAAATAGTGAATGACCAGCTTGATCAAACCTTCCGTTTTATGCCGTTAGATCACGATGGAGTGATCCGCATGGACTGTTCATCCCGTTGGGCGATGGCGGGTTTGCTAGGCATGAAAGAAAAATTTGATTTAGCCTTTGCAAACGATCCTGATTATGACCGTCATGGTATCGTTACCCCGAGCGGGTTAATGAATCCTAACCATTATCTTGCAGTTGCGATTGATTACCTATTTCAAAATCGCCCTCAATGGGGGAAAGATGTTGCTGTTGGCAAAACCTTAGTCTCCAGTGCCATGATTGATCGTGTTGTCAATGATATGGGGCGCGAATTGATTGAAGTGCCCGTTGGTTTTAAATGGT
Organism: Providencia sp. PROV209; assembly: GCF_028479485.1. Lineage (NCBI taxonomy): Bacteria > Pseudomonadati > Pseudomonadota > Gammaproteobacteria > Enterobacterales > Morganellaceae > Providencia > Providencia sp. PROV209. The sequence continues at coordinate 41,566 of NZ_JAMPNR010000002.1, forward strand.
TTGTCGATGGGTTATTTAATGGCAGCCTTGGGTTTGGTGGTGAAGAAAGTGCAGGCGCTTCATTCTTGAAGTTTGACGGTACTCCGTGGTCGACAGATAAAGACGGGATTATCTTATGTTTACTTGCCGCAGAAATCACAGCAGTAACCGGAGAAAATCCCCAGCAGCGTTACAATAAACTCGCTGAAAAATTTGGTGCGCCAATCTACAGCCGCATTCAAGCAAAAGCAACCCACGAGCAGAAAGCTAAGCTGAGTAAATTGTCCCCAGAAATGGTGTCAGCAGATACGTTAGCAGGGGATCAGATTACGCAGCGTTTGACTGCGGCGCCCGGAAATGGTGCTTCAATCGGTGGACTAAAAATTATGACCGACTACGGCTGGTTTGCAGCACGTCCATCTGGCACTGAAGAAGCCTACAAAATTTATTGTGAAAGTTTCCGTGGTGAAGAGCACCTTCATTTAATCGAGAAAGAAGCGATCGAAATCGTGAGTAAAGTGATTAGCTAACTCCTACCTTACAAGCGGGCGCTTTTCGCCCGCTTATCATGACTAAATCACTCGATAGTGAAAAATAGCATATTCAGGATTTTATCCCTTTTTTAGCGCGCATCACTTCATAAAATTGTGGTAGCTGATTCTGTGACGCTATTAACAAAATTGTTTTCTTTTCTGACCCACTAAATCTCACTTTTTGTTTTTGCCATTGAGACGTAATAACCGTTGCAGCTAGTGGCATGGAATGATACAACTTTAAGAATCTGGGTGATGTTAACTAACAATATTGAAGGTAGGTAAGATCAATGAGTCAGGTTTATAATTTCAGCGCAGGTCCAGCAATGTTACCTGTTGAAGTCATGCGCCGCGCGGAGCAAGAGTTTTGTAACTGGAAAGGTCTAGGGGTTTCTGTGATGGAAGTTAGCCATCGCGGAAAAGATTTTATTGAAGTGGCAAAAGAAGCTGAACAAGATTTACGCGACTTATTAAATATCCCTGACAATTATAAAGTTTTATTCTGTCATGGCGGTGCCCGTGCCCATTTTGCGACACTACCAATGAACTTATTAGGCGATAAAACGACGGCTGACTATATTGTTAGTGGCTATTGGTCCGAATCCGCGGCTAAAGAAGCAACAAAATATTGCACACCGAATGTGATTGACGTTGTTCAAGAAAACAATGGGGTTGTGAGTATTAAACCAATGAGTGAATGGCCGTTAAGCAAAGATGCTGCGTATGTTCACTATTGCCCAAATGAAACTATTGGTGGTTTGGCTATCCATGAAGAGCCGGATTTCCCTGCGGATAAAATTATTGTTGCAGACTACTCTTCTGCCATTTTATCCAAGCCAATTGATGTCAGTCGATATGGCGTTATTTATGCTGGTGCTCAGAAGAATATTGGACCCGCCGGTTTAACCTTAGTTATCATTCGCGAAGATTTATTAGGCAAAGCCTCACCTCAAACGCCATCCGTATTCGATTACACCGTATTGGCAAAACATGAGTCTATGTTTAATACACCTCCAACTTTTGCATGGTATTTAGCTGGTATGGTTTTCAAATGGCTAAAAGAGCAAGGTGGATTGCAAGAGATGGCAAAACGCAACTATGAAAAATCACAGTTGTTGTATAACGCAATCGATGACAGTGAATTTTATATTAACCGTGTAGCAGTTGAAAATCGCTCTTGGATGAACGTACCATTTCAAATGCAAAACCCTGCATTAGATGCAACTTTTATTGAAGGTGCGAAAGATCAAGGATTGTTATCACTGAAAGGTCATAAGGTTTCAGGCGGAATGCGGGCTTCAATTTACAATGCGATGCCTCTAGCCGGTGTTCAAGCACTCGTTGATTTTATGGCGGACTTTGAACGTCACCACGCATAATTTATTCAGTTCTATTTGAGCCGGTTTGTTTAGGAAGAACATTCCGGCTTATTAATTTAAATAATGATAAAAAAGTAGCAAACGACATCGGAGAAATCACTTTTTATGCAATCCCTGACATTACAACCTATCTCTTCAATTAGTGGCACCATTAATCTGCCGGGGTCAAAAAGTGTCTCCAACCGCGCGCTTCTTTTAGCCGCTATGGCGAAAGGCACTACGGTACTGACTAACTTATTAGACAGCGATGATATTCGCCATATGCTGAATGCATTAAGCTTGCTTGGCGTTAAATATCAATTATCAGCGGATAAAACACGCTGCGAAGTTGAAGGTATTGATGGCTGTTTATCGCATAAGGGTGAGTTAGAAATCTTTTTAGGCAATGCAGGAACGGCCATGCGTCCTTTAACGGCGGCACTTTCATTATGTCCAAATGATATTATTTTGACTGGTGAGCCGCGTATGAAAGAGCGACCAATTGGTCACTTAGTGGATGCCTTAAGAGAAGGCGGTGCTGAAATCGATTATCTTGAACAAGAGAATTATCCGCCAATGCGCTTAAAAGGGGGCTTTGTTGGTGGACATATTTCGGTAGATGGTTCAGTTTCTAGTCAATTTTTAACGGCATTACTGATGGCTGCACCTTTAGCGGCTCAAGATACGGTGATCTCTATTGCGGGTGACTTAGTATCGAAACCGTATATCGACATCACACTGGCATTAATGAAAACATTCGGTGTGGATGTGGAAAATCACCAATACCAAAAATTTGTGATTAAAGGTCAGCAACAATATTTATCTCCAGGGGAGTACCTTGTTGAAGGTGATGCATCTTCTGCTTCCTATTTCCTTGCAGCGGCAGCTATCAAAGGCGGTGTAGTCCGAGTTACTGGCATTGGTCGTAACAGCTTACAGGGCGATACAAAGTTTGCTAACGTTTTGGAAAAAATGGGAGCAATTATCCGCTGGGGGGATGATTACGTTGAATGTGAACGTGGAACTCTGAATGGTATTGATATGGATATGAACGCTATTCCCGATGCAGCGATGACTATCGGAACGGTCGCTTTATTTGCAAACGGTGAGACGGTGATTCGTAATATCTATAATTGGCGAGTAAAGGAAACTGATCGCTTATATGCAATGGCAACTGAGCTACGTAAAGTGGGGGCGGAAGTGGAGGAAGGACACGATTTTATTCGTGTGACGCCACCGAAGCAGCTGAAACACGCTGAAATTGAAACCTACAACGATCATCGCATTGCAATGTGCTTCTCACTGGTTGCACTTTCAAATACCCCTGTGACGATTTTAGATCCGGGATGTACCGCAAAAACATTCCCAGATTATTTCCAGCAACTTGCGCGATTAAGCCACTAGCATAATGAGATTGGTTGATAAGCATCAATGAGTTATCAACCAATTTTTATTTTGCTTTTTTCTTATCTTTACCTATTTTTATTCCTGGCAAGTCCACCTGTATATTTCACAAAATCGTTGAGTAGGTATAATATCCCCCACAGATTTTAATTGCGGGTAGCTTAGGCTATTTGCAGAAAAGGAGATTTTTTATGGTGGCTATTGCCCCTGTAATCACCGTTGATGGACCAAGCGGAGCGGGTAAAGGAACCCTTTGCCAAGCATTAGCAAATGAATTTGGATGGCAACTCTTAGACTCTGGTGCAATTTACCGCGTGTTAGCATTAGCGGCTCTGCATCACCATGTTGATATTCAATCCGAAGATGCGTTAGTACCTTTAGCTGCAAATTTAGATGTCCGTTTTGTGCCTGAAGAAAATCGATTGAAAGTCATTCTCGAAGGTGAAGATGTGTCTAATGAAATTAGACAAGAAACCGTTGGGAACACAGCATCACAAGCAGCGACTTTTCCGCGTGTTCGTGAGGCTCTATTAAGACGTCAGCGAGCCTTTAGAATGATGCCTGGCTTAATTGCGGATGGCAGAGATATGGGAACCGTTGTTTTTCCTGATGCGCCAGTGAAAATTTTTCTGGACGCTTCAGCAGAAGAACGAGCTCACCGCCGGATGAAGCAGTTGCAGGAGAAGGGGTTTGATGTTAATTTCGAGCGACTTTTAACCGAAATTCAAGAGCGCGATTATCGAGATCGTAACCGTCCGGTAGCGCCGCTCATTGCCGCGAAAGATGCATTAGTGCTGGATTCCACAAGTATGTCTATTGAGGAAGTTATTGAAAAAGCACGAACCTACGCGAAAAAAATTCTACAATTATCGTGATAATAGGCTTTATTTTAGCTTATAATTAGATAATATACTCAATTACCTCCATGCTGGTCATTTTCTAGCATGGTTAAAACTTTGCGACAAGGAATGTTGTGGAGTATGTGAAACAACCCCATTTGGCGGGATGCTATGTGGACGTTAATATAAGACACTTGAAGATCATTAATATGACTGAATCTTTTGCTCAACTCTTTGAAGAATCCCTGCAGAATATTGAAACTCGTCCAGGTTCTATTGTACGCGGTACAGTAGTTGCTATCGATAAAGACGTAGTACTGGTAGACGCAGGTCTTAAATCAGAATCTGCTATCCCAGTAGAACAGTTCAAAAATGCTCAGGGTGAGCTGGAAATCCAAGTTGGCGACGAAATCGATGTAGCTCTGGATGCAGTAGAAGATGGTTTCGGTGAAACTATCCTGTCTCGTGAGAAAGCGAAACGTCATGAAGCATGGCTGATGCTGGAAAAAGCTTACGAAGAAGCTGAAACTGTAACTGGTGTTATCAACGGTAAAGTTAAAGGTGGTTTCACTGTAGAACTGAACGGTATTCGTGCGTTCTTACCAGGTTCACTGGTAGATGTACGTCCAGTTCGTGATACTACTCACTTGGAAGGCAAAGAGCTTGAGTTCAAAGTAATCAAGCTGGATCAGAAACGCAACAACGTTGTTGTTTCTCGTCGTGCTGTAATTGAATCTGAAAGCAGCGCTGAGCGCGATCAACTGCTGGAAAACCTGCAAGAAGGCATGGAAGTTAAAGGTATCGTTAAGAACCTTACTGACTACGGTGCATTCGTTGATCTGGGCGGTGTTGACGGCCTGCTGCACATCACTGACATGGCTTGGAAACGTGTTAAACACCCAAGCGAAATCGTCAACGTTGGTGATGAAATCAATGTTAAAGTTCTGAAATTTGACCGTGAGCGCACTCGTGTTTCTCTGGGTCTGAAACAACTGGGCGAAGATCCTTGGGTCGCAATCGCTAAACGTTACCCAGAAGGTACTAAACTGACTGGTCGCGTTACTAACCTGACTGACTATGGTTGCTTCGTAGAAATCGAAGAAGGCGTTGAAGGTCTGGTTCACGTTTCAGAAATGGATTGGACTAACAAAAACATCCACCCATCTAAAGTTGTTAACGTTGGTGATGTTGTTGAAGTTATGGTTCTGGATATCGATGAAGAACGTCGTCGTATCTCTTTAGGCCTGAAACAATGCAAATCTAACCCATGGCAGCAATTTGCAGAGACTCACAACAAAGGTGACCGTGTTGAAGGTAAAATCAAGTCAATCACTGACTTCGGTATCTTCATCGGTCTGGACGGCGGCATCGATGGCCTGGTTCACCTGTCTGACATCTCCTGGAACGTTGCAGGCGAAGAAGCAGTTCGTGACTACAAAAAAGGCGACGAAATCGCAGCTGTTGTTCTGCAAGTCGACGCAGAGCGTGAGCGTATCTCTCTGGGCGTTAAACAGTTAGCTGAAGATCCATTCAACAACTACCTGGCAGCAACCAAGAAAGGCGCAATCGTTACTGGTAAAGTAATCGCAGTTGATGCTAAAGGTGCAACTGTAGAGCTGACTCTGGGCGTTGAAGGTTACCTGCGTGCATCAGAAGCTTCACGTGACCGTGTTGAAGATGCAACTCTGGTTCTGAACGTTGGTGATGATGTTGAAGCTAAATACACTGGTGTTGACCGTAAAAACCGTGTAATCAACCTGTCTGTTCGCGCTAAAGACGAAGCTGATGAGAAAGATGCTGTCGCAGCTGTGAACAAGCAAGAAGATACTGCATTCGGCAACAATGCAATGGCTGAAGCTTTCAAAGCAGCTAAAGGCGAATAATTAAGTGGGGGTAACTTCGGTTACCCCTTTGTATCGGTAGTTTAGGGAGGTACTATGACCAAGTCTGAATTAATTGAAAGACTGGCTAGCCAGCAGTCTCATCTTTCAGCGAAAACCGTTGAGGAAGCTGTAAAGGAAATACTTGAGCATATGGCTGATACGTTAGCTGAAGGCGAGCGTATTGAAGTCCGTGGATTCGGCAGTTTTTCTCTTCACTACCGTGCTCCACGTGTTGGCCGTAATCCAAAAACTGGTGACAAAGTGGAACTGGAAGGTAAATACGTTCCCCACTTCAAACCGGGTAAAGAGTTGCGTGACCGTGTAAATATTTATGGTCAATAATCGACTATAAATCTTAATTATTACTATAAAACAGCGCCTATATTTATATAGCGCTGTTTTTTTTATGCCCGTACTTTTCATATTTCCCCACTGATTTCGATTTTAATAAATCATTTAGCTAATACTTTTTGCAAAGCGCTTCGCAATTAATCTTTTTCTATATACCGTATTACATTTAATTCTGGATGCGTGCTTGAAGCTCTCTATCGTCTGGGCTTTTTTACTCTTATTTATGTATTTAACTTACCTACATGAAAATAACAGTTTGGTAGATTAAATGCAGATAGGACTATTCAGTCGTAACCTCCCAAGTACACTCTCTTATACCGAAGCGGCGACTGCGTTGATTATCGGTACGCTACCGTTACTTTTTCTATCTAAATTACCTGACTCAAATTACTATTTAGTAATCGGTTCTATTTTATTGATTACTATTGTTTTTATTTGGAAAAATAAATTTTCTCGATTTTTGTTTTTGATAGGAATGAGCTTTCTTTGGGCTTGTTGGCACGGACTTGAGATAACACAGAAAATCGATTTTTTAAGTAGTGACTATCGACAGTGGGATATCACAATAGTCAGTATCCCACTTACTCAGGATGACCCAATAAAACGCGTAAAAATAGATAGAGTTGACGGAAGACGGATTTTTCCATCCTTATATGCATCATGGAATTTCAAACAGAATGGACATGAAAATAGGTGTGTAGGGCAACAATGGCGAGTAACAGGAAAATTAAACCCTGTTCATGCCTCATTGAATGAGGGAGGGTTTGACAGGCAGCGATATTTTATAGCGCAAAGAATGATTGGAACATTAAAAGCTAAGAATGTGGAACAAGTGAGTGTGCAGTGTTCTTTACGGCAAAACATTATTGACCAATTCAAAGAAAAAATTTTAGCTCAAAAAAATCAAGGAATTATTTACGCATTAATGTTTGGGGAAAGAGGATTAATTTCTATTGAGCACATTCAATTACTTCAATCTACGGGGCTAACCCATCTAATTGCGATTTCAGGGTTACATATTGGTATGGCTTATTTAATTGGCTATCTATGTGCTCGATTATTACAATTTTTTTTACCTATAAGATGGATAGGTGAAAATTTACCATTACTATCAGGGATGCTCTTTGCCTTGCTATATGCTTGGCTTTCTAATTTTGCGATTCCGGCAACTCGAGCAATATTTGCATTATTGTTATGGCTCTATGTTCGTAAGCAGTCATTTTATTGCTTTTCATGGCAATGGGCCATTTGGAGTATTGCAAGTATTCTATGGTTTGACCCGCTTGCTATTCTTTCTGATAGCTTTTGGTTATCCAGTTTTGCTGTATTAGCTATTCTATATTGGTTCCGTATTTTTCCTATACCATTAGTATTTAATCGTCACCCACTATTCAGGAGAGTGGTTCCGCTCATTCATTTGCAAATTGGGCTATTGATTTTATTAATTCCGATCCAAGTATTGTTATTTAAAGGGATTAACGTGATGAGCCTATTTGCTAACTTATGGTTTGTTCCGTTAATCACATGGGGTGTTGTTCCAATTGTCTTTGGTATATTACTGTTTCCTATCAATGCTTGGCATAATATTGCATTTAGATTTATCGATAAAGTTATTGAAATTGGATTAGAGCCCCTTGTTTACTTAAATAGTTTTTGGGTGGAAATTAATGCAATGTCAATTTATATCGTACTTTTTTGCGGGTCTTTTGCTTTCATTCTTTTATTCGGTTGGTATCGAAATTACCTTGGGCTATTAATTTGCTTCATTGTGATGCTCTTTTTCACACAAAGTAAAAATCAGCATCAAGAGCATGATTGGTGTCTCATTCTGTTGGATATTGGGCATGGACTCGCTGCTATTATGGTGCAAAATCAACAAGGGGTTTTATATGATACTGGTAATCGTTGGAATAAGGGAAGTAATGTGAAACAGCAGATCATTCCATTTTTGAAACATCACCAAGTCATTCCTATTCATGCAATATTAAGCCACAATCATCTTGATCACACTGGTGGTGTATCCGATTTAATTAAGCAATATCCATGGGTAAGTTTACGTAGCAGTTTCGGGCAGCCGCGTCACCTTCCATGCTACCAAGGGCAAAATTGGCAGTGGGGTAAGCTCCGATTTGATATTTTGTGGCCAAAGAAACTCGCGGAGACATCACATAATAATGACTCTTGCGTAATACAAGTCAGTGATGGCTATCGGAAATTATTACTGACCGGAGATTTAGAGAAAGAAGGTGAGAAAAGCTTAGTGATGCAAGATAAGTATTCTCTCAAAGCTGATATTTTATTTGTTCCTCATCACGGAAGTAGCACATCTTCAACGCCTTTATTTATTCGAAAAGTACAGCCAACTCTCGCATTAGTCTCTTCAGCACGCTATAGCCCATGGAAAATTCCATCAGACAAAGTGTATTTGCGCTATGCTAAACATAATATTCAATGGCTAAATACAGCTGAGGAAGGTCAGATAACAATATGTTTTAAAAAAGAAAAAATGAAAATATCACGTTACAGAAAGGACATTAATCCCCGTTGGTATCATCTGTGGTTTGGTGATCGCCAATTTCCCTAGTAGAATAGTGCGCTTACATTAAGTCTGGTAATAAAAGAATGAATGATCAAGACCTATCGACAAAACAAACATTTAAGCGCCTATGGCCAACCATTGCGCCTTTTAAAATTGGGTTAGTTGTTGCCGCAATTGCGCTTATCATTAACGCGGCAGGTGATGCGTTTATGATTTCTTTACTTAAGCCATTATTGGATGATGGTTTTGGTAAAGCGGATAATGACACGTTAAAGTGGCTACCTCTCGCGATTCTAGGATTGATGGTCGTGCGTGGGTCTTCAAGTTATGTCTCCACCTACTGCGTTTCTTGGGTTTCAGGAAAAGTCGTCATGAGCATGCGCCAAAAATTATTTGGTCACATGATGGGAATGCCAGTAAGCTATTTTGACCAGCAATCAACGGGAACTCTGTTATCGCGGATTACATATGATTCAGAGCAAGTTGCCTCCTCTGCATCTGGTGCGCTCATTACCATTATTCGCGAAGGCACTTATATTATCGCGTTATTTGGGATCATGTTTTATAACAGCTGGCAGTTATCGCTGATTTTGATTGCTATTGCGCCAATTGTCTCTATAACCATTCGTGTTGTTTCTAAACGTTTTCGCAAAATCAGTAAAAACATGCAAACCGGTATGGGGCATGTGACTACTAGTGCTGAGCAGATGTTAAAAGGGCACAAAGAAGTACTCATTTTTGGTGGTCAAAAAGTTGAAACAGAACGTTTTAATAAGGTTAGCAATAATATGCGCCGCCAAAACATGAAGATGGTTAGCGCCTCAGCTATCTCTGACCCTATTGTTCAGATGATTGCTTCTTTTGCATTGGCTTTTGTTTTATATGCGGCGAGCTTTCCTGAGATTAAAGATCAATTATCACCAGGTACAATCGGTGTGGTTTTCTCATCTATGTTTGCGTTAATGCGCCCACTAAAATCACTGACTAACGTGAATGCACAATTCCAACGTGGAATGGCTGCATGCCAAACGTTATTTGCGATTTTAGATACTGAAAAAGAAAAAGATGAAGGAACAAAAGTTCTGAGCGATGTGAAGGGCGATATTGAATTCGATTCTGTTACTTTTACATATCAAACCAAAGAGCATCCTGCTTTAGAGGATGTTTCTTTCACATTACCTGCGGGTAAATCAGTGGCTTTGGTAGGGCGTTCAGGCTCGGGTAAATCGACTATTGCTAACTTAATTACTCGCTTTTATGACATTGATAAGGGCAGTATTCGTATCGATGGTCATGATATTCGAGATTACACTTTGCAGTCTTTGCGTAGCCAGGTCGCTTTAGTATCTCAGCACGTTTATTTATTCAATGATACTGTGGCAAATAATATTGCCTATGCCACCGATGGACGATACAGCCGAGCAGAAATTGAAAAAGCAGCTGAAATGGCATATGCCATGGACTTTATCAAAAAGCTGGATAATGGCCTAGATACCATGATTGGCGAGAATGGAGTGATGCTTTCCGGTGGTCAACGCCAGCGTATTGCGATTGCTCGTGCGTTATTGCGTGATGCACCAATCTTGATTCTTGATGAAGCAACATCCGCTTTGGACACTGAATCTGAGCGAGCAATTCAAGCTGCACTGGATGAATTACAAAAAAATAGAACATCATTGGTTATTGCTCACCGCTTATCCACGATTGAAAATGCGGAGCAAATCTTGGTTGTACAAGATGGGCATATCATTGAGCGTGGTGACCATGCAACGTTATTAGCGAAAAATGGCGCATACGCGCAATTGCATAGGATCCAATTTAAGAATGATTGAACGCATTTGGTCCGGTAAATCATGGCTTTATATTTTACTACTTCCATTATCTTTTCTGTATGGATTGATAACGTTAGTTCGCCATCTTGGTTATAAAACCGGACTATTTCGTTCATGGAAATCCCCTGTACCTGTTGTGGTTGTGGGGAATTTAACCGCAGGGGGAAATGGAAAAACCCCTGTTGTAATTTGGTTGGTTGAGTCACTGAGCAAACAAGGCGTGCGTGTTGGGGTTGTTTCGCGTGGATATGGCGGAAAGTCTGATCATTATCCCTTAGTTCTTAATCAAAACACGACGACCGCCGTTGCTGGGGATGAGCCTGTTCTTATTTATCACCGCACTCATGTTCCTGTGGCAGTGGCACCGAAACGCAGTGATGCAATTAAAGCATTACTCGATAATTTTCAGTTAGATATCATTATTACTGACGATGGTTTACAGCATTATGCACTACAGCGCGACTATGAAATTGTCGTCATCGATGGGCAACGTCGTTTTGGTAATGGTTGGTGGCTGCCCGCAGGACCTATGCGTGAGCGTGCTGGACGATTAAAGACAGTTAATGCCTTGATCGTTAATGGTGGACACCCTGATTTAAATGAAACGCTTATGTCTCTTGAAGGTGATATTGCCGTTAATTTGGTCACGGGAGAAAAGCGCCAAGTGACAGAACTTAAAAATGTGGTCGCAATGGCAGGAATAGGTCATCCACCTCGATTTTTCTCCTCTCTAGAAAGTAAAGGGTTAATATTAGCGAATACTCAAGCTTTTTCTGATCATCAAGCTTATAGTCAACAACAATTGGCAGATTTAGTGGATGAAAACCAAAATTTACTGATGACAGAAAAGGACGCTGTAAAATGCCAAACCTTTGCACAATCCAATTGGTGGTATCTTCCAGTAGAAGCGAATATTGATAAAACAGGCGAAAAACGAATCTTAAGTGAAATAAAATCACTTATCTGAAATAAAACCACTTGCTTTTAGGATTAATTTCAGATAATAATACCCGCAATGTGATGCAGATCTACTTATTATGTACCAAGTTGCAATACATTAATAAGTGGATTATTTGCTAGCTTTAATTTTACGACCCGTTCTTGAGTTAGTCACTTATCCCCGTAATACACTGCTTACACCGCTATTTCGTGTTGTCATCATAATGTCAAAATAGACTGTTAAGTTCACGGTAAATGTATGGTGCCTGATACCTACACTTGGGTCGTTATAAGATATGCATAAACATTTGATGCATAAATTGGTTAAGTTAATTACTCTTAATTATGTTAATAGATCGGCATGAATAGATCGGAATGAACCGATCGCTTTGAATCATTCAGCAAGATAAATGGAATAACGAGTAGAGAGTAATGATACAAATATAAAAAATTGTTCTCAGAACAAGAAGGAGTTTCAATATGAATTTTCAATTACATATGGGTCGAGTTAAATGGTTTGATGCAAAAGAAGGTTACGGTTTTATTTCACCTCGTAATGGTGGTGATGATATTTTCGTGACAACCAAATCACTTGCGAATAAAAAAATCAAATCATTATTTGAAGGCCAAAACGTCGAGTTCTCTGTTACTCGCAATTCAGATGGCATAACGGCAAGAGACGTTATCGCTTACTAATTGAATTTTTAACAGAAATATTTCTCCTGCGCTATCCTCTCATTCTCTTGCAGGAGATCTTAATAAGCAAGAATAGAGTTAACGGTGATACCTGCATGTGATATCCTGACGCCAAGTGAGTTTAAATCCATTTGGGAGAAAACATGGATCACCGTTTACTTGAAATTGTTGCTTGCCCATCCTGTCACGGCAAACTCAGTTACAACAAAGAAAACCTCGAATTAATCTGCAAATTTGATCATCTCGCCTTTCCAGTTCGTGATGGTATTCCTGTACTACTTGAAAATGAAGCGCGTAAAGTGGCTTTAGACGAAGGACAGTAATCCTATGTTTACCGTCATTATTCCTGCACGTTATGCTTCAACACGATTACCGGGTAAGCCTTTAGCAGATATTCACGGTAAACCGATGGTTGTTCGTGTCATGGAGCAAGCGATTAAGTCAGGCGCGAGCCGAGTGATTATTGCTACGGATCATACTGATGTTGCTGCCGCAGTGATTGCGGCGGGTGGTGAAGCTTGCATGACTAATCCTGATCACCAGTCGGGTACTGAGCGGCTAGCTGAAGTGATTGACACTTATGGTTTCTCTGATGATGAAATTATTGTCAATGTACAAGGTGATGAGCCACTGATCCCACCTGAAATTATTCGCCAAGTTGCTCAAAATTTGCAAGGTAGCCAAGCTAATATGGGAACGCTGGCAGTGCCTATCCACAGTGCACAAGAAGCGTTTAATCCGAATGCGGTGAAAGTGGTGATGGATAAAGATGGCTATGCACTCTATTTTTCTCGTGCCACCATCCCTTGGGATAGAGACCAATTCGCGAAAAGTAAAGAGACCATTGGCGATACTTTCTTACGCCATATTGGTATCTACGCCTATCGTGCTGGGTTTATTCGTCGCTATATTGCTTGGGATGCAAGCCCACTCGAAAAAATCGAAATGTTAGAACAACTTCGAGTGCTGTGGTATGGCGAAAAAATTCATGTTGCGGTTGCAGAAAAAGCACCGGGAGCTGGCGTGGATACCCCAGAAGACCTCGAATTAGTTAGACAAGAATTTCAGCCATAATTTCAATAGGAGATCATGGCTTATTTAGTAGAAGGGGGAGCTCAATGAGTTCCCCCTTTGTATTTTAATCAGTTTGATTTTCATCGAGTGGTTGAGTGTTGTCGGGCTTCAAATGCCACCAAATGGAACCCAGTAGCTCATACCATGCGCGTTCACTATGACTAAAATAATACGCTGAAGGAATATAACGTTCCCATGGATTCAGATCGCTGGTGATAACTAATTGGTTAGCAGGCGCGGGATAAGGCTGCATACCACGTCCTGTAAACATTTTTAAGGCTCTAGGCAAATGATTAGCAGACGTTACTAGTAGAAATGGCTGCTTTCCAATGATTTTTTCCACTTCATAGGCTTCTTCTTGTGTATCTTTCGGTTCCATCAATGGAATGGTATCGGCCGCGGGAACGCCTAAAGATTGAGCGACCATGGAGGCGACTTCAGCGCTGCTAATAGGACTACTCGCTTTTCCACCAGTAAAAATTAATTTACTACCAGGATGCTGTAAATAAAGCCGTACTCCTTCAGTGACACGAGGCAAACTATTACTCAGTAAATTCGAGCTTGGACTCCAGTCTGGGTTGTAGGTAAATCCACCGCCTAAAACAACAATGTATTTTATATCCTGCGGTGGATTGGTCGTGATGAGTTCATAGCGTTTATTATAAGGACCTTCAACGGGTGCCAGTAGCTTGTCCGAAATAGGCTGCAATCCGAGTAATGCAATAACGAATAAGCTGATGGTGACCAAGGATTTTCCACTTTTTTGCCAGCGTGTAAACCACAATAAAATTAGCCCGATTGCGCCTAATATCAGCAGCAAAGGTAAGGGCATCAACAGTGAGCCAACATATTTTTTTAGCAGAAATAGCATAGAAAGCCTGTCATGAAAATATTGTAAGGGAATAGGGTCAAATGTAGCCGCATCAGCAATAAAATGCCATGTAAAATAAATCGGATACAAAATAAAGTACTATGCAAAAACAGCTTGATTATCTGTTATAATTCTTGGTTTTGATACGCTGTAAATAACTCATGATAGGTAATTGGAAAGCAGATGGCAGACCGCAACTTTGATGATATTGTCGATAAATTTGCAAAAAATATTTATGGCACGACAAAAGGAAAAATTCGTGAAGCGGTGGTTTGGCAAGATCTTAACCAGTTACTGGAAACGCATTTTCAAGGTCGTTCATTACGTATATTAGATGCGGGTGGGGGCGAAGGTCACTTTTCCAGAAAATTAGCGGCGATGGGGCATCAGGTTATTCTTTGCGATTTATCCGAAGAAATGTTAGAACGGGCATCGGTGCTTGCTGATGAGCAAGGAATTAGCGAGAATATCAGCTTCATTCATTGCGCCGTACAAGACATTGCTCAACACCTTGATGAACCTGTTGATTTTGTTTTATTCCACGCAGTACTTGAATGGATTAGCGATCAAAAATATGCATTAGAGCAACTGGCGGATATAATCAGACCAGAAGGCATATTTTCTGTCATGTTCTATAATGCAAATGGCTTGGTGATGCGTAATGCAATTTTAGGTAATTTTCATCTCGCAACTCCTCACATTCAACGTCGCCGTAAACGCTCGTTATCGCCACAAAATCCGCTTTTCCCTCAACAGGTTGATGAGTGGCTCATTGGTTGCGGGATGGACATTCTAGGTAAAAGTGGCGTCAGAGTGTTCCATGATTATTTGCAAAGTAGACAATTACAACAAAAAGATTTTCCAGCGTTATTGGCGCTTGAACAACAATATTGTCGTGAAGAACCCTATATCAGCATGGGACGATATATACATGTCATGGCACGCAAACAAACCCAAAAGGACGATTTATGAGTGATTTTTCCCAGACCGTCCCTGAACTCGTGTCTTGGGCACGAAAAAATGACTTTGCGATTTCCCTTCCGCCAGAACGCTTAGCATTTTTGCTAGCAGTGGCTGTGCTTAACAGCGAGCGGGTTAATGGTGAAATGAGTGAAGGGGAGCTGGTGGATGCGTTTCGCGAAGTGTGTAAAGGCTTCGAGCAGACCACGGAATCACTGGCAGTGAGAGCGAATAACGCCATCAACGACATGGTTCGCCAAAAAATATTTAACCGCTTTGCCAGCGATGTTGTCGAAGGCAACGCAATTTACCGCCTAACGCCACTCGGCATTGGCATCAGTGATTACTATATTCGTCAACGTGAGTTCTCAACGTTAAGATTGTCGATGCAGTTATCGATTGTAGCGGGAGAGCTACAGCGTGCAGCGGAATCAGCGGAGGAAGGTGGTGATGAGTTTTACTGGCACCGTCATGTTTTCGCACCATTAAAGTATTCAGTCGCTGAAATTTTTGACAGTATTGATTTGTCACAGCGAATTATGGATGAGCAACAAAACAGTGTTAAAGATGATATTGCTGCGTTATTAAACCAAGACTGGCAAGCCGCGATTGCGAACTGTGAACAGTTATTATCTGAAACGTCTGGCACACTCAGAGAATTACAAGATACCTTAGAAGCTGCGGGTGACAAATTACAGGCGAATTTATTGCGTATTCAAGAAGCGAATATGAGTGCGCCACAGTTTTCAGAAATGGTTGATAGGCTTATCTTTGATTTACAAAACAAATTAGACCGTATTGTCAGCTGGGGACAGCAATCCATCGATTTATGGATTGGATATGACCGGCATGTTCACAAATTTATCCGTACTGCGATTGATATGGATAAAAACCGCATATTTTCTCAACGTTTACGTCAATCTGTACAGCAGTACCTCGATAGACCTTGGGCACTCACCTATGCCAATGCGGACAGGCTTTTTGATATGCGTGACGAGGAGTTGGCTCTTCATGATCAAGAGGTGATGGGAGAACTGCCTCCTGAACTGGAATTTGAAGAGTTTAGTGAACTGAATGACCAACTTGCGGCGTTAATTGAAGCGCAACTTGCGTTTTATAAAACGGATAACAAACCGCTGGATGTCGGTCACGTATTACAGAATTACTTGAAGCAATACCCGCAAAAACGCCATTTTGACGTTGCGCGTATTATTATTGATCAAGCTGTAAAACTAGGTATCGCAGAGGCTGATCTGGCGGGATTACCGGCAGAATGGCGTGCTATTAATGATCACGGAGCCAAGGTACAGGCACATGTCATCGACAAATATTGAACAATTTATGCCAGTAAAACTGGCTCAAGCACTAGCTAATCCTATTTTTCCTGAGCTTGACAGCCAGTTGCGTGCGGGTCGCCACATCAGTATTGATGACCTAGATAACCACGCATTTTTAATGGATTTTCAGGAATCGTTAGAACAATTTTATGCTCGCTATAATGTTGAGCTGATCCGAGCGCCAGAAGGTTTTTTCTATTTACGCCCACGTTCAAGCACCTTAATACCTCGTTCTGTTTTGTCTGAATTAGACATGATGGTAGGTAAAATTCTGTGTTATCTCTATTTGAGCCCTGAACGTTTGACTAATCAAGGTATCTTTACCTCTCAAGAGCTGTTTGAAGAGTTATTGTCGTTGGCCGACGAAAGCAAATTATTGAAATTTGTTAATCAACGTTCTACGGGGTCAGACCTTGATAAACAAAAATTGCAGGAAAAACTGAGAACGTCCTTAAACCGTTTACGTCGTTTAGGTATGGTCTACTTCCTGCAAAATGACTCCAGTAAATTTATTATTAATGAGTCGGTATTCCGCTTTGGTGCAGACGTGCGCAGTGGTGATAACCCACAGGAAGCACAATTACGCATGATTCGTGATGGTGAAGCGGTTTCCCTTGAAGGGGAATTATCACTAAGAGACAGTGATGAAGAAGACACGGATGAGAGTCATGATCTGGCTGACAGTGAAGAGGATGAACAAGAATGATTGAACGCGGAAAATTTCGCTCACTGACGCTGGTGAACTGGAACGGCTTTTTTGCTCGTACATTTGACCTTGATGAACTCGTTACCACCCTATCAGGGGGAAATGGTGCTGGTAAATCCACGACCATGGCGGCTTTTATTACCGCGATGATCCCTGATTTAACCTTACTGCATTTTCGTAATACTACCGAAGCAGGGGCGACCTCAGGCTCTCGTGATAAAGGATTACACGGAAAACTGCGTCCAGGCGTCTGTTATGCCGTACTCGATGTTTTAAACTCTAAACATCAACGTGTTATGGTCGGTGTTCGCTTACAGCAAGTCGCGGGACGTGATAAGAAAGTCGATATCAAACCGTTTATGATTCAAGGTGTGCCGCTAGCGACCGTACCAACCGAAGTGTTAACGGAAGTGTTTGAAGGGCGCCAAGCAAAAGTTATTCCGTTGAATGACGTGAAAGAGCGCGTAGAAAAACAAGAAGGCATCCAGTTTAAGCAATTTAACTCCATCACGGATTATCACTCTGTTTTATTTGAATTGGGTGTGCTGCCAAAACGCTTACGTTCAGCGGGCGATCGTAGTAAATATTATCGTTTAATTGAGGCCTCTCTTTACGGTGGTATTTCCAGCGCCATTACTCGCTCACTTCGTGATTATTTATTACCGGAAAACAGCGGAGTACGTAAAGCTTTCCAAGATATGGAAGCCGCATTACGTGAAAACCGCTTAACGTTGGAAGCGATCCGCGTTACCCAATCTGACCGTGATTTATTTAAACATTTGATTAGTGAAGCCACAGACTATGTGTCTGCGGACTATATGCGTCATTCAAACGAACGCCGAATTCACTTAGATGCAGCATTAGCTGCGCGTAACGAGCTGTATAGCAGCCGTAAGCAGCTACGAATTGAACAGGTTCGTAGTGTGGAAATGGCGCGTGAATTGAATGAGCAGAATGAAGCCTCTACAGAAATTGAAGCAGACTTCCAAGCCGCCAGTGACCATTTAAATCTGGTACAAGCGGCTTTGCGTCATCAAGAAAAAATCGATCGTTATCAAGCAGATATTGAAGAGTTAACTTATCGTCTTGAAGAGCAAAGTGAAGTCGTTGCTGAAGCAACTGAAAAGCATGAAGAGCTCGATGCTCGTGCTCAAGCCGCAGAGATAGAAGTCGATGAACTGAAAAACCAGCTGGCGGATTACCAACAAGCATTGGATGTACAGCAAACTCGCGCTATCCAATATCAACAAGCACTGCATGCGTTGAACCGTGCTCGTGAGTTGTGTCAGTTACCTGATCTTTCGATTGAAAACGTCGATGAATGGTTAGAAACCTTTGAAGCTAAAGAGCAGCAAGCGACAGAAGCGCTATTAGCATTAGAGCAAAAAATGAGTGTAGCAGATGCCGCTCATAGTCAGTTTGAACAAGCCTATCAGTTAGTGAAAGCGATGCTTGGTGATGTGAGCCGTGGCGATGCTTATCAGCACGCTCGCACATTATTACGTGACTGGTCATCGCAACAGCATTTAGCGGAGCGTGTGCAGCCGCTACGTATGCAATTATCTGAGCTACAACAACGTTTAGACAGCCAGCGTAATGCGGAAAAATTACTGAGTGAATTCTGTAAGCGCTATGGTCAAAGCGTCGAACCAGATGAACTTGATGCGTTGATGGCCGAGTTAGAAATTCTGCAAGAAGAGTTAAGTACTGGCGTTAATGAAAGCGGCGAAAAACGCATGCAAATGCGCCAAGAGTTGGAACAAATTCGCCAGCGTATCAGCCAGCTTTCCGCGAAAGCGCCTGCGTGGATTATGGCACAAGAAGCACTAACTCAGCTGAATGAACAATCGGGTGAAACTTTCGAAAATAGCACTGAAGTGACTGAGTTTATGCAGCAACTTCTGGAGCAAGAAAGGGAAATTACGGTTGAGCGTGATGAAGTTGCAGCGCAGCGCCGTGATCTCGATAAGCAAATCGAACGTTTAAGCCAACCAAGTGGTGCCGAAGATGGGCGCATGCTGGCACTGGCAGAGCGTTTTAATGGTGTGCTGTTATCTGAAATCTACGACGATATTACTATTGAAGATGCGGCGTATTTCTCGGCGCTTTATGGCCCAGCCCGTCACGGTATCGTGGTACAAGACTTGGCCGTGGTTCGCGAGCAGCTAGAAAATTTACAAGATTGTCCTGACGATGTGTATTTCATCGAAGGGGACCCTTCTTCTTTCGATGACAGTGTTTTTGACGCTCAAGAATTTGAAAATGCGGTACTGGTGCGTTCATCGGAACGTCAGTGGCGTTATTCTCGTTACCCAGAATTACCCCTGTTTGGTCGTGCTGCCCGTGAAAGCCATTTAGAGTCGTTGAGTGCGGAGCGTGATGAGTTGGCTGAGCGTTATGCCACTTTATCGTTTGACGTGCAAAAAATTCAGCGAGCCCATCAGGCGTTTAGCCGTTTCATTGGGCAACATATTTCAGTGGCGTTTGAAGCCGATCCTGAAGCGGAAATTCGGACATTAAATCAGAAACGTACGGAATTAGAACGTCGCTTAAACCAGTTTGAAGAGCAAACTCAGCAGCAACGTCAACAGTTTGCTCAAGGCAAAGAAAACTTACTGGCATTAAACCGCTTATTGCCACAAGTAAATCTGTTAATGGATGAAACGCTGGTCGATCGCGTCGAAGAAATCCGTGAAGAGCTTTCAGAGGCAGAAGAAGCCGCGCATTTCATCAATAAACACGGTAATAATCTGGCGAAATTGGAGCCGATTGTGACGGTGTTACTCAGCGATCCTGAACAACATGATCAGTTGCGTAAAGATTATGAATTGGCGAAACATACTCAGCAAAATGCGAAGCAACAAGCCTTTGCGTTAGTCGAAGTGGCGCAGCGCCGCGCTCACTTTAGTTACAGTGATTCGACGGGGATGGTCAACGAAAATGCAGATTTGAATGAAAAATTGCGTCAACGTTTAGAACATGCTGAGGCAGACAGAACCCGTGCTCGTGAGCAATTGCGTCAGCAACAAGCACAAAGCACCCAATATCATCAAGTTTTAGCCTCACTGCGCAGTTCATTCGACACCAAGCAAGAGATGTTGAAAGAACTTGAAGCAGAAATGCAAGAAATGGGCGTGAAAGCGGATCCCGATGCGCAAGAGCGAGCGAGTATTCGCCGTGATGAATTACATCAATCCGTTATGGCAAACCGTAGCCGCATTAACCAGTTAGAAAAACAACTGACGTTATGTGAAGCGGAAATGGATAACCTGCAAAAACGCCTGCGTAAGCTGGAAAAAGACTATTACCAAATCCGTGAGCAAGTCGTGATGGCGAAAGCGGGCTGGTGTGCAGTCATGCGCTTGGTGAAAGATAATGGCGTTGAACGCCGTCTACATCGTCGCGAATTGGCTTATACCGATGGTGATAGTCTACGTTCGATGTCGGATAAGGCGTTAGGAGCGCTGCGTTTAGCGGTGGCGGATAACGAGCATCTGCGTGATGTACTGCGTATGTCCGAAGATCCTAAGCATCCTGAACGTAAAATTCAGTTCTTTATTGCGGTTTACCAACATCTGCGTGAGCGTATTCGCCAAGATATTATTCGTACCGATGATCCAATCGATGCGATTGAGCAGATGGAAATTGAGTTAGCGCGTCTGACGGAAGAGTTAACTGCCCGTGAGCAAAAACTGGCAATTAGCTCGAAGAGTGTGGCGAACATCATTCGTAAAACTATCCAGCGTGAGCAAAACCGTATTCGCATGTTAAACCAAGGTTTACAAGCGGTGGCATTTGGTCAGGTTAAAGGGGTTAGACTGAATGTGAATATTCGCGAAAGCCACGCCTTATTGTTGAGCGTGTTGTCAGAAGAGAGCGAACTGCACCAAGACTTGTTTACTAGCCAACGTTTAACCTTCTCTGAAGCGATGGCGAAACTGTATCAACGCCTGAACCCACAGATGGATATGGGGCAGCGTTTGCCGCAAACCATTGGTGAAGAACTGTTAGATTACCGTAACTACTTAGAGTTAGAGGTTGAAGTTAACCGTGGCTCCGATGGTTGGTTAAAGGCAGAAAGTGGGGCGTTATCAACCGGTGAAGCGATCGGTACGGGGATGTCTATCCTAGTGATGGTTGTCCAGAGCTGGGAAGAAGAGGCTCGCAGGCTGCGTGCGAAAGATATCATTCCATGCCGCCTACTGTTCTTGGATGAAGCGGCGCGTTTGGATGCAAAATCTATCGCGACCTTGTTTGAGTTATGTGACCGACTGGAAATGCAGCTAATTATTGCTGCGCCGGAAAACATCAGCCCAGAGAAAGGAACAACATATAAATTGGTACGTAAAGTGACCGGTAATACGGAACACGTTCACGTCGTTGGGTTAAAAGGTTTTGGTCAGGATAATCCAGCCCCTCAAGCATTACCTCAATAATTTATTTTTGTTTTTAGATAAAAAACCGACATGGAAACTGTGTCGGTTTTTTATTTACTACGATAATGACTGTAATTTTTTCTTAATCCTATAAAAAAGTTAGTCATTATAATTTCAATATTCATACTTAGTTGACTATAAAAATTTTTAAATTTAATTTCTTTGCTGTTTTTAAATAACAACAAGGACGTTAATTATGCTTTATACAGATACTATGATTGTTACAACTTCGCCTTTACCTCCTATAGAGAATTATGGTTGGGATGAATGGAACAGTAGTTTTGGTTGGAACAATATGGATAATCGTGGTGACTTAGAGGCTTATTTTCGTGCACTAATAGATGAAAGTCTTTTTTTGAATATTGTCCAGAATACGATATTTTGGAGGTTGATGAATCGATTTTTACTAATTCAAAAGATTCAGAAGAAAAAAGAATAAGGATGTAAACAAAGCTAAAAGAACATATTGAAAAACAAAAATTAATGCTAGAGCGTCTCGAAGATACAGAGGAATGGAAATTTCTTGAGGATCCTGAAAAAAGCCCTTATACACAACACACTAGTGATCGTAATGGAATTGAAGAAAAAAAGTATAATACGACAGAATATAAAGACTATCTTATAAGTGATAAATTTGATGATTCTAGGGATCATAAGGGAGATTTCTTTGATACCTCAGCAAGAGAGAATTTACTTCAAATTCAGCAAGCACATAGTAATCTGACTCATGCAATTAAGGTAAATGAAAATAACCTGAGTAGAATAGAAATTGTACATAGCAGTGTTTTTTCTCTCCCAGTTAGAGTAGCTCCTGTATTACCAAATGGAGATAACTCTGATTTTGAATCACAAAATAATAGCAATCTTGGTCAGGCACTTGAAAATAAATTTAAGGCTGCTGGCGATAAATTAGCAGAAACATTTGAATGTACCTTTGGATTTGCTTGTGCATCTGATTTAGATAAAGCAGCTAAAAATCCTAATCTTGGAAAAGATCTTTCGAATTCAGATAAAGTTGAATTAGGTGGTACTAGTTCGGGGGCGCCTAATGGATGGGGGCCAGATAATAGTACCAATGAAGAAAAATTGAGTGTCTCTGATCGACGGTCGATCAATTCGCTAAGGGAGCAAATAAGATCACATGAAGAAAAACTAGTAGCTTACAGGCGAAATCCGGAAGCTTTTGATAATCAAGGACACCTTAAAAATGCACCTAATGATATAGTTAGGCAACGGATTATTGATGGAAGAATTAGACATTTAGAACAAGAAATTAAAACGTTTCAAAAGAATATAAATCAGATTAATAATACTAAAGGGCAATAGATGGACATAAATCTCAATGTACTTGAAGATGTAATTCATTCAATTTTTGAAGAGATGAAAAAGAATGGCATAGAGAGTGTCAAACTGGATTCGGATTTTTATTGGAATGTTCCTTCAGATGCTCTTTATGATGTTTATAATGAACCTAAGTTAGATGTAGGACAGTTGGAAGATGATTATGACGCTTTACTTAAAGCCAAGGGAAACGAAATTTTAGTGCGTTACAACTTAAAAAATATCGCCGCTATCCTTCGTTATTTAGCAGAAAAAGAACCTAACTAATTTAGTCCATATATTAGCGAGAGCCTAAATCCCAATAGGCTCTTTTTTATTATGATTACTGAACATGGTGTGTAGCGATTTGATTGGTACCGCCTGTTGACTGTTGTGGTTAACAAGCACTTGGTGGTGAAACACTTCTACACGCCAGATAAGGAAAAGTGGACAGTATTACCTCCTATTCGATTATTTATTTTTATTATCTTCATTTCCCTTTAACTCATTAATAGATGGTTGCAATGAGATTTGAATCTCATTTTTATGTAATAAAAACTTTTATCATTACAGGGCGTGAGTGGTTAGTCACGAAAATGAATTATTATAAGGATCGAACATGAAGAAAATTACCCTAACGTTAAGTGCAATTGCATTGGCACTGAGCTTTACAGCGACTTCTCAAGCTAAGATTCCAATGCCAGAAACCGTCAGTCCAGGGGTTACTGTTGCGGAGTTAGCAGCACAACAACCGGTTCATTGGGTCTCTGTTGAACAAATTAAACAGAGTTTAGAAGGCAAAGCGCCAATGGCGGTAGGCTTTGATATTGATGATACCGTTTTATTCTCAAGCCCTGGTTTCTACCGTGGAAAACTTGAATTCTCCCCAAATGATTTTAGCTATCTGAAAAACCCTCAATTTTGGGAAAAAATGAATAATGAGTGGGACAAATTCAGTATGCCAAAACAAGTGGGCATCGATTTAGTTAAAATGCACTTAGAGCGTGGTGATAAAGTTTACTTTATTACAGGTCGTACACAGACTAAAACTGAAACTGTAACTCAATATGTGCAGGAAGGTTTAAGAATTCCTGCGGATAAAATGAATCCAGTCATTTTTGCCGGCGATGAGCCAGGTAAAAATAATAAAGTAAGCTGGATGCGTGACCATAAATTAACCATCTACTATGGTGATGCAGATGCGGATATTGCTGCGGCACATGAATTAGACATTCGTGGTATTCGTATTTTACGTGCAGCTAACTCTTCTTATCAACCTTTACCAAAAGCAGGTCGTTTTGGTGAAGAAGTTGTGATTAATTCAGAATATTAATATTCTTTAGAAAGTTAGTTAAAGGTGTTTATGCGCCTTTAACTAACAAAATTAAAGCCTATTTATTGACGACGCTTAACCGCCATTTAATATAACTTATATTAAATTTAATTCTGTTTAGAGAATAAATGGGTATCAATATTTGATATGTTATATCATTTAGTAAGTTGTTATAAACGAAAACAATTCTATTTCTCATGTGGTTTTTTTAAACTGTTTATCTTACTAGCCTTCTGCAATAACTTTTTTCATCAATAAAGACAAAATTAGTCAATTCCTATAACATTCTTCTCAGAGTTAAATATAATCAAATAGTGTCACTATAATAAAAAAATAATGTTATCCATGTAGTAACTTAAGGTGGATGTATGGCAAAGAGAAGAGTGAAAGCTCTGCAAATCTCAGTATTATGTGGGCTGATGGCGATGCAGTTCCCTGCATTTTCCGCAGCAGAAAATACGCAGCAAAATAATATAGAAACCCAACAACCTCAATCAGTGATCACTGAAGAGGTCAATAAGATTACGCCAAAAGAAAGCTTGGCAACGCTAAACGCATCTTTACCATCAGAAACTAAACTGGTGTTTGCGGACCAGTTGGCGAAAATTTATGCCGACAGGCAAATGCAATTGTTATGGCAAGATGAAACGGCAATTAGCCAGTTTCAACAACAATTAGCCGAGCTTGCCTTAGCAGGTTTCCAACCTCAATTTAGCGAATGGTTAGTGTCATTGGAAAATAGCCAGCTGAGCGAAATGGGGCGTGACGCCATTTTATCCGACGCTATGTTAGGTTATTTGCAATATTTATCGTCTGTTGAATCCAGTGGTCAGTATTGGTTATATACCAGCCGTCCATACAAAATTATTGCACCAACCACACCGCAAATAAAACCGTGGTTAGATGCTGCCTCTGAACATCGTTTAGGTGAATGGGTGAAGGCTCAAGCACCGAAACATGCTATGTATCAACCGATGCGTAAAGAGATGCTAAAACAGTTAGCATTGCCGGAAGATACGTTAGAAATTACGGGTACGAAAGCATTAAAGCCGGGTCAAGCTAGCGATGATGTGATCACGCTACGTGAGATTTTAGTGCGCGATGGGCTATTAGAGGCTTCAGCTGTGAGCGAAACCGTCGATGCATCCGCTCCACCCGAAGAGATCAATAAAGTCACTGCCAATGCACGAGTGTATAGCGATGATTTAGTTGAAGCAGTGAAAAAATTTCAGCTTCAATATGGGTTAGAAGCCGATGGTGTGATTGGTAAAGGTACGCGCGTTTGGCTTAATATGCAGCCAAAACAGAAAGCAGGGCTGATGGCATTGAATATTCAGCGTTTACGGATTGTGCCTGAAAGCAGTGGCACGGGGATTTTAGTCAATATACCCGCGTATACACTGGATTTTTATCTGAATAATGACATCATTTTGGATTCAAAGGTCATTGTCGGTCGAGCCGATCGTAAAACGCCAATCATGAGCAGTGCATTGAATAATGTGGTGATTAACCCGCCATGGAGTGTACCAACAAGCTTGGCGCGTAAAGATATTGCACCGAAAGGAAAAATGGACCCAAGCTATTTTAGTCGTAAAGGCTATACGGTTTATTCAGGATGGGGGCAAGATGCTTATGAAATCGACCCTTATACAATAGACTGGGAAAATATTACGCCAGCGAATTTCCCTTATCGTATTCGACAAGCACCGGGTTCAAGCAACTCCTTGGGGCGCTATAAATTTAATATGCCAAGTTCAGATGCGATTTATTTGCATGATACGCCAAACCATAGTTTGTTTAACAAAAATGCGCGGGCAATTAGCTCTGGTTGCGTTCGTGTCAATAAAGCGAGTGAACTAGCCACTATTTTATTAGGTGATGCAGGCTGGGCTCAGACACGTATTGATGGGGCATTAAAAGAAGGCTCAACGCGTTATGTGAATATTCCAGACCGTATTCCTGTGTATCTTTACTATCAAACTGCATGGGTTGATAAAGATCAGCAGCCGCAATATCGAGCAGATATTTATCAATATGATGGTAGCATTGATAATGCGGAAAAATATCTACCTGCAATTAAAACAATTTTAAAATAGCCATTATTCATCGGAGAGCTTAGGCTCTTCGATGCTATTCATTGCATTAATTCCTAAATCTTCCTAACAATTCCGTTTTAATATATTTATATATTGAATGAATTGTGTTCACATATAACTTCTGGTGGGGCATTAGAATTGTCCTAATCGGATGAGGCTAAGTGATTTCACTCACCTTTTTGCATAAAAGTGATGGATTTTCCTTAATTTACGCAATTCTTTACATAATTATACATTAAAGCGAAATATCCTTTGCTAGACTGATGAAGTCAAAATGTATATTTACTGAATAATTAATACCTGAGTTATCACCTATGGATATGATTGATCAAAACCGCAGAAAGTGGTTGGGAATTGGTGCCGCCGCAATCGGTCTGGGACTATTACCAAATCATGTACTTGCTGCAATGAGTACACCTCGCCCTAGAATTTTACGTTTTCAAAACTTAAATACGGGGGAGTTTTTAAAGACCGAGTTTTTCGATGGTCGCCGTTATAATAAGTCTGAATTGGCTCGTTTGAATCACCTTTTCCGTGATTACCGTTGTGATAAAGTCAAAACGATTGACCCTAAATTATTTGACCAAATTTATTTGCTGCAAATGATGATGGGCACTAATAAGCCGGTTCAATTGATCTCTGGCTATCGTTCATTACAAACCAATAATGAATTGCGTCGTAAGAGCTCTGGTGTAGCAAAACAAAGCTACCATACCCGTGGTCAGGCAATGGATTTTCATATTGAAGGTTTACAGCTAAGTAATGTCCGTAAAGCCGCATTAAAAATGGGTGCGGGCGGTGTTGGCTATTATCCGAAAAGCAATTTCATTCATATTGATACAGGACCCGTCAGAACATGGTAATCTGTGCATAGGTGACACAGATTATGGAGTGATTGTTCGATGAAATATACGATTATCCCAGTAACCCCGTTCATGCAGAATTGTCAGGTGATCTGGGATGAAAATTCAATGAATGCAGTGATTGTTGATCCGGGCGGTGAGGCTGAAAAGCTGATTTCTGCTATTGAGAGTCGTGGATTAACATTAACGAAAATTTTACTTACCCATGGTCATTCTGACCATATTGGCGCTTCAGCCCCTCTTGCTAAACACTTTGGTGTACCGATTTATGGTCCACAAAAGGAAGATGCTTTCTGGATTGAAAGCCTTGCCGAACAAAATGCCATGTTTTATATCGGTGATTGTCCTGACTTTACGCCAGACCATTGGTTAGAGGAAGGGGATAGCATCACGTGTGGAGACATCAAGTTTGATGTACTGCATTGCCCCGGTCATACGCCAGGTCACATTGTATTTGTGAACCACGCAGATAAACTTATCTCCATGGGGGATGTATTGTTTAAAGGCGGTGTGGGGCGGAGTGATTTCCCTCGCGGTAATCATCAAGACCTGATTGCATCGATCAAGAACAAACTACTGCCGCTTGGTGATGATTATCACTTTATTCCGGGACATGGTCCGATGTCGACATTAGGACATGAGCGAATCAGTAATCCATTCTTACAGGGTGGATAATATACTGAATTGATGACTCAGAATGTCATTAAAAAACCCCTTTATTAGGGGTTTTTTATATGCAATTGATATAATTTAAAACTATGTCCTAATTATATTTCTTGAATCTAGCTATATTTTAAAAATTTGATACTTTAAATTGATTTTAAATCTAATTTAAATATTAAATTTTTATTTATAAAGAGGAATATATGGGAAAGCTAAATATAGATTCAAATTTATCTAAAGATGATTCTATTCAAAATAGAAATAAAGAAGAGACTAAAAAAACAATTAGCCTGAATGAGCCGCCCACATCAGCGAAACAAGATAATACGTCTGGTGGTATTAGTAAAGATTATACTAGTATTAACTTACATCTCACGCCTTTAAATAAAGAAACCGATTTGCCTGTTTCAGGTATTTCAGAAATACATCAGAATCTAATCGCTCAAGTTGCCAATGAAGAGAATATTATTATCGGCATTCGTCCTATTGATCCTAAATCAACAAGCATTATAGGAACGGGAGAATATAGCAGTAAAGGGTTAGCTATTAAATCGAAAAGCTCAGACTGGGGACCACACACTGGGTTTATTCCTATGTATCAGCAATTTGCAAAAAAATCAGGGAGAGAAAATAGCAAAAAATATAATGTCTACTCTCAGGAAGCTATTAATGAAGGCAAAGCTATTGCGGTTATATTAGAAATTACCCAAGAAAGAGTTGAAGAGCTTATACGATATAAAACAATTTATTTTTCAGATACAGCAGAACAAGACGGATATAAAGAGATAAGAGCTTCTTTTGATGGTATTGAAAAAGTATTTTTTCTAAAAAAAAGTATTAAAGATAATATCGATATATGGAGTGTATATCATCTAGAAAATAATAAAATAGAGCCATTTTATGTTATTGGTGACCCTAAAACAGGAAAAGCAGTAACCGCAGATTATGATCTTTTTAGTATTATTTTTCCTATGTCAGACTTAGAGCATTATGTCAAAGTAACACCGATGTTGACATGGGATGAGTGGAAGGCTAGCGTAAATTATGATGAATTAACTTCAGCCAAAAAAAAATTGTATAATGATGAAATAGAATATAATAAAAAAGAAGGAAAAGATAATGGCATTACCAATAAAAAAATAAAAGAAATAAAAAATAAATTAAATAAAAAACTTGGTCTAGCTGAGGGGATGGAACTGATTCATCATGGAGCTGATGACGCAAACCCTGCGAGTATAATGAGCGAAAATTTCCCTATTACCTTTTTATTACCGGATCGATTAAAAGGAAAAAATAACTTAATAGGTGCGACTGAGTCCATCGATACTTATTTTCATATGAACTCTCAAGGTGCAATCATTGTTGATAACGTTGAACAGCTTTCTAATTTTCAGCAGTTATTAATAAATCAGGGTTATAGAGTCCCATTAAATAAAAAATGGAGTGAAGGAGATAATGGTCAATACTTCGAGCCTAAACGTAAAATATCAGTCAGCTTTATTGAAGGACGAGCAGAAATAATACGGAAAAAAAGTATTATTAATAATGAACCGATCACAGAAAAAACTGTTGCGCAGTTAGATACAGATTTTGGTGATGTTTATTTAAATATGCAAAAAAATCATAATAGTAGCCGATTACCAGAGACCAATTTACCAAATACGGGCAACCTAGACACTTGGCTAGATCCGATGTTGATATACCGTCAAAACAAAGCCAATGATGCGGAAACTCATAGACAGGTAAAACCTACTGAATATACCTACAATGTTATTATCCAAAATGGTGGTGATCAAGATTCAGCTAAAGCAACAGCTTATGCTTTTTCTAAACACCCTGAAGACTCTATGGTTATTCAGTATGATATGGGTTCGAAGCAATATAAAATCTTACATGGAGATCTCAATAGAATTAATGTAGGAAAAGTACGTTGGATAACAATTGGTCATGGAAAATATTACGGGCAGAATCAGCCAACTCTTTATATGGAAAAAAATGCACAGCAATATGTTGAAGCATTAATGTATTTACGCAAAAAAATCTTAAAAAATACAATGCCGGATAAGCTTGTCATGCTTGGGTGTGATTTAGGTCGAGGAGGTGTTAATGAAAACTTTGCACTAAAAGCGACTAGCTTACTTGCTGAGAATAATGTGCATGCTCCTGTCGTTGCTTATAATCGACAAGTCGGAAATATGTATTTAGGGTCTAAGGTTATTTATCCTGTTGACTTTGAAAAAGATACAGTAAACACTCAAGGTTACAAATTTATTTATCAATACCACTTGGCTAGTAATCAAGTTAGGATCAATAATAGTTCTAGTACATTATATTTTATTAATGAGCTTCGTCGTGGTGAGCTATCACTCGCTCAACTAAATGATTATATTGAACCCGACCCTATGCATATGTTTAGGGATCCTGATACTCGTATTCTTGATAATAATTTACTCAAAAAAGTCGCTTACAATCAGGATGCCTATAGACTATTTGTTCAGGAACTTAAAAATAATAACAGTCTTTTATCCAATGATTTTTATACTACTTTCTCTACGCGACTAAATGAACTCGGTATCATGGATATACCCATTTGGAAAATGGTTAATAGCCAGAATATTCAAAAAAAAGCGTTAGCAAATACAATTAATAATTCAGGAGAGTTAACCGTTATTATTCGGCTGACAGGGGATAAAAAAGGTTTATTACAAGCAGAAAGCTTAGCCGCGAGAAATCCTCAAAATACATTAATTTTTCAAATGGATGTTGATAGTAAAAAACATATTTTGGAATATGGTAAAGAACATTTAATGTCTTTAGTGGAAAAACAAAAAATAACACATTGGATAATGATTGGCGATGCAGAAACAGTACGAAAGTCCACAAATGCATTATCGATTGAGCTATCGGCACTCAAAAAACAATATCCATTGATAAATCCTGAAAATATCCTGTTTCATTCTGTAGGACCAGCAATGATAACGGAAGCGGGTGAGCATAAGATATTTATTAGCGGTTTATCTGAGGAGCTTAAAGTACAAGGTATCAACCGTGAAGTTAAATCTAAATTTACCTATGAAGCTCCCAATAAATCCACAACGGTAAACCGTGGTATTTCTACAGCTGTACTCGCCAGCCAGCCTAATCAGCAGCTTATTTTATTATTAGAAAAAATAGCCTTAAAAGAAATTGCTATTCAAGATATCGATTTGGTACAACATCCTTATTTACTGAATTATTTTTCGGATAGCGAAGGGTTTGTTGATGTTAAAAAACTAATTATTGTATTAAAAGATCCTCTGGTAAATTCAAAGTTAAATGAAGTATTAAATCGTGGGTATGAACTTAATACGGCATCAATAAATCAATTGATAGAGGCAACGGTAGAGATGGGTTATCGGCAACAAGCAGATAGCATCCATACTTTATTAGTGGCAATAAAAAGCGATTTCTCAATACTAAATAATTTAAGTGAAAATTCTCAACAATTACTTAAACAGCTATTTCCTGCCGGTGATGGGATAGATAAAGGCAAAATTTTAAATTTAGTGAATGATAATAATAGTTTCATTTTATTAAGTGAGAATTTAAAAGGATTTAGTGAACTCAGTGCTAAAAACTTTGAAGGTGATAGTGGAATATTTAAAAACGTCTCTTTTACTGAAGCATTTAAAACATATGAAAATTATCAAACCCAACGATTGCAGCAATACCATCAACAATTAAACCAAGGAAAAAATATTGGTTTGATTAATCATGGTGTTATATCGAAGAATGACGGGGCTACTAAGATAGACCAAGAGTTAGGTTGTATATATGGCATTGAATATTATCTCACCGATAGTGATTTAGCACGTGATTTTCTTGAGCGAAAGGCTCAAATTGAGTTCATTGCAGATCAAAAAATACTTACTTCGGCAGAGGATACTTTGCTGAAAAAAATGCAAAAATATACTCAGGATATTGATGCGCTAATCAATAATAACAGTATCTCTATTTCTGACCAATCAGTCGTAGATTTATTTTTGGTGGTGGCTGATACGCCGAATAGACTCATTTTTTTACAAGGATAATTAACAACTTACACAGTAACTCACGTTAGTCGTAATGGCGCATACGAAATTTGCCTATTTGACCCTCAAGGGATGCAATTTAGCATTAGAAATAATTCTCTTCAGTTGGCACAACAGCAATTTCAACAGCAACTTAAACAGTATTTTAATGAGGACATCCAACTTTCCGATGGACGGTCTATCAATAGAGGAAAGTCTGCTGGTTTCCAAAAAATGGAGAATGGAGATTTTAGAGGGAGTATTCAATCAATTGATTTGGAATCACAGAGCTTAAAAGTTGGATTATCTTCTTTACAGAATCAACGTAAATCTATTATTGAACAAACTGAGTTTAAGTTACCCAAAAATAGCTGGGTAACTATGAATGGTGAAAAAATCGCTTTCGCTAAATTACAGCAATTAGGGGCAACGATTGAAGGGAAGCCTATCACTTTATCGGACATTGCCTCAGATAATCTGCATAAAAAAATTCGTTTTTCTCCTGAAAAGTTAGCAATGTATTTTTCTTTGATGGAAGGTGGAAAAGACGATGTTATTTTTACTAAAATATTTCATGAGCAGCTAAATTCAGTAGATATATATCAATTAGTTGATCACCAAGCTAGTTTTAGCGGATCGGCAGTGCTGAAAAAGCAGTTTAAGTACCTAGCGAATAATAGTGATGTACAGCAAGAAACTATTCCATCTTCGACTTTATTAAAAGTTCGCCAAGCTGGAACTAAACTTCCATTATTCCAACGTATTGCAAATAAGTTTGGTCAAGGAATGGGGGCTGCTGGTGTTATTCAAAGTATGATTAGCGCATATGCTATTTTGAATAAGCTCGATAAACCAGATATTACAGAAGAAGAGGTTAAGGAGCTAGAAAAACAATTTTATTTACTTTGTGCATCCGCTTTTTTTAATTACGGAGATATGATTATACAACCGATGTTGTTAAATATCTCTTCTGCAAAAGACGTGACGTCCCTTATTCGCACAAGGCTTGCTGCAGGAACCGTTGTTATCTTTAACTTAGTCGGGATGGGAATTGATATCTATCAAGCCTACGATTGTTTATCTAAACTCAGTGAAGTATCCGATCCTAAGCAACGTCAAGATCTTATTGTCAATGCGGCTTTATCAATTGCGAGTGCTGTCATTAATGGTGTGACCGTGGTTGCTGTATTAGTAGGAGCTTCAACTATTCCTGTTGTTGGATTATTTGTTGGTGGAATTTTGCTTGTAGGAGGATGGATTTACAATGGTATTCGCGCAGTTGAGAATATTAAAGAGGTCATTGATATTGATTGGGATCGGGAATTAGAAGAAGGGATTCGAGGGGCTTTAGGTTTAGAGCCTACTTTACGCACGCAACAAGAGATGAATACCCAGTTGTATATCAATGCATTTAAAAAACAAAATTGGGAAATGGATCTTGCATTATTTGAGAGTAATATTTTAGCAGCAGGCTTTGATCATCATTTCGGTATTATTGAAAGTCCTGTATATGACGAGGAGCAAAAATACTATTTAGTCGATGGGTACGGAAACTATTTTCTGGGAACATTAGAAAATCGACGTCTAGGACCAGGAAATTATGGACCTCGATTTTCTAAAAAAGGTTCACCTTCTTTTACTGCTAACGAAATTGATTTTATTTTAGACAACAAAATCATTAGAAAAAGTGCATGGTTTAGAAATTTAAATTATGTGTATAACAGAATGGGGTTTTCGACTCGTAAAGATTTCAAGCCTAAAAAAGAAGCTAAAGAGATAGTTGATATTAAACAAACAGGAACAAAAGCTACGCACGATAGTTATTCTTTAAATTCAGAATATAAAAATCCATTATTTGAAGAATTTAAATCTCGCCATAAAATTTCAGAAGACCTCTTGACCTTACCAATACATTATCAGTTATCAAATTCTAGTGCCTCTCAAATTAATTTTTATTCAAAGAAAACTGAATTTGGTGTGTTAGGGCAGCGGGTGTTTAGCGAAAATGAGCGGAAGGTTAGTGAAAATTTGGAGAGTGATATCCAAAAGATCGCATTATATTTGGATAATCCTCATAGTAGAGGAACGAGCTGGAATACAGCTAACGGTAATGATGTGATTATTGGTGCAAAAGCGCGAAAAAATGCATTTCAGGTTTTATCTGGCGAAAAATATTTTGCAGGGGGGGATAAAGAGGATCTATTTTATCTACGAGATAATAATTTAAGCGGATTAATGTCACGTAATAACACAATGCCAACTAAGTATCTTGATGGTCAAGGCGGGAAGGATACGTTGATTGTTGATCTATTACCTGATGCTCATCATGCTTATGTTAATTTAGAAAAAAATACACTGCATTATAAGCAAGAAGGAAACCATCCATTTATCTCTATTGCTCATTTACGCAATATAGAAAATATTATCATCAGAGGAAATACCAATGATAGTTTACGTGGAGATGATAACGATAATGTCCTTGATGGTGGATTAGGTAAAGATTTATTAGTCGGATATGGTGGTGATGATAAGCTTATTTTAACCCAAGGTGATGCTGGGGGAGGCGATGGCAATGATAGTTATCATATTCGCCGTTTTGAATGGATGCAGCATGTTAATGATCTCTACATCTCAGAGCCGTATTGGGAAGGGAAAGAAAAAACCGTCAAAACTAAACGTTATCTAAATCCTATCTATAAGAAAAATAGTAAAGAATATCAGGCTAATGTAATTATCAAAGAATCGAGTCGTTCACAAAGTCATGTGAGCATCGAATATTCTTTAGATGAAATAGAGCAGGTTGAATTAAGCGGTAATAATTTAATTCTGACCATCAAATTACCAAGTTGCACTGAGGATGGACATGATTTTACCAATGTAAAAAGTTCAGTTTTAATTCAGTTAGAGAATGTTATTGACCCAAGTAGCGATCTAAAAAAACCTCACCATATGTATCGAGTACAAACTCGAGATGGCTGGATGATGACGACGCAGATTGGCCAAAAAGAGCCAGAGCAATATTTCAGCCTCAGTTATATTCAAGAAGCTGACCAAATCGCGGCTGCAGACAGTAAATCAGTCGAAATAGATGAAACCGCTAATACCATCATAATAAATAAGCACCGAAAACATGTAGCACCGGAATGGGGATGGTTTACGCCAATAGGTCGTGCTGACCAATTAACCTATCGCGGTAATGATAAAAATAACTTTTTGCCTCTAGTTAAATTAGGGAATTATATTGAAGTCACTCACGGAGTTGACACCTATCAAATTCTTACAGAAAAAGAGGAATATGGCGAAATAACATTTGATTTTGCTAAGGTAAAAGACAGTTTCACTGCTCATGATAAGGTGATTTTATTATTACCTACCGAGAATGGTTTTGCCCTATCGATGGATTCTGGAAAACTAAGTAATTTTGATAAGTTTGGACAGAAAAAATGCACTATTCATTTTACAAATGTGGGAGATAATCTTTCTGAGGTGATTTTAATCCAAGATAAATATAGTAATGTATTTAACGTGGATCTACAGAAAAATCATATTTCCCCAGTCAATCTAGTTATCAGCAGTAGCGATCGTGACGATCAAATTCTTTTACCTACGGGTTATATATCAGAAAAACATGTTATTGATGGTCAAAATGGTGACGATACCATTATCAATAAGAGCTTAACTAGCTATGTACTATTAGGTGGAGAAGGTGATGATAATATTAAAGCCACGGAGGGAAATAATGTCTTATATGGCGGAACAGGAAATAACTTTATTAGTGGTGGTGAGGGGGATGATTTACTGTTATCCGGTGAAGGAAACGATACTTTGATGGGCGAAGGGGAAGATGACCATTATATTATTGATGGCAATCACTCCGGTGCCGCTTATATTGAAGATAATCTTGGTAATAACCATATCCATTTAGTTAATTTTAAACAGCAAGCTATTGAAGAAGTCGAGTCCGACTATCAGGTCTATGTTTCATCATCAGGTAAAATTCTTAAGATTAAGCAGCCAACGCAGGATAGCGGGGCTCGCTTTAATATTCATCATTATAACCAACTCGATAGTAACTCTATTTCATCGACGACGGTCAGTATGACTTCGTTGTCTTACTACTTATCTGAAAAACTCGATAAAGCAAAACATTCAGGGCAGCTAGCCATTTGGAAGCCAGTTAATGAGCTTGCTGATATGTTAAATGGCGTTCCTAAACCATTAAAACAAACCTTGGGAAATGATGGAATTGTATTATCCGAGAATGATGAGAGAGAGCATTGGCTTATTGATATGCTCGCCGGTAATGATGAGGTGATGGATATGTCACAACATGGTCGTGTGATTAAAGGTGGGAGTGGGAATGATAAGTTGATAACAACAGGTGGCGAAAATATCCTTTATGGTGGTCAAGGCGATGATATTTTATTGGCACAAGGTATGGGACAGGATGTATTAATATCTTTAGATGGAAAGGACCATTTAGCCGGTGATAAAGGGGATGATATTTATATTGTGAGCGGTCATGGGCAAGGGGATGTCACTATCCATGATCTCGAAGGGCGTAATCAAGTGGTATTAGTTGATTTTTCCTCTACTGAAATAAGCTACAAAGAACTTTCAGCAACGCTTGCAGAAACGGTATATCAATCAAAGAGTGGAAGAAAAGTGTTTATGCAACACAATAATCATACTGCCTCAATGACCAGTGTGATGCAGGTGAGCTTTTTGAATGATTACAAGCAATTATCAAAACATAATGAGGAATCAACTCTTGATCGCTTGATACAGTTGTTGGCGGAGCAACGTATTGCTTATGAGGGAAGTACTGACCCTAATATTGGTAATGATAATGTCAGAAATAACTGGGGAGGCGTCCAAATGACAGAGCGTTTCTTAAGTCATTTGAAGTAACTCCTTTGGTATAAACAAAACAGCCAGTTAAGTTGCTGGCTGTTTTTGTGAAGTATTTAGTTGTTTGAATAAATACTTATAGAACTTTCACGATGGCATCACACAGTGGCACCATGTTTTCCAGCGTTAAGCCTGCGACGTTAATACGACCAGAGCTAACAGCATAGATGCCAAATTCGCTCCGTAAACGCTCTACCTGCTCTTTAGTTAGCCCACTGAAGGAAAACATACCATTTTGGTTGATAATGAAGCTGAAGTCCTGTTTAGCGCCTTTCTCGTCCAATGTTTTCACTAACAGTTGACGCATACGTTTAATACGTTCACGCATCGCTGTCAGTTCTTGGATCCATTCTGCTTTTAATGTTTCATCAGATAGGATAGTGGTCACGACTGCCGCGCCATGGGCTGGAGGGTTTGAGTAGTTAGCGCGGATCACGGCTTTTGCTTGGCTAAATGCACGTTCTGCGTTATCGCTATCTTTTGCGATGATGGTGCAAGCTCCGACACGCTCATTGTACAGACCAAAGTTTTTCGAGAATGAGCTCGCAACAATCATTTCAGGATTGTTTTTGGTGAAAATACGTAAACCTTCCGCATCTTCATCTAAGCCTTTTGCAAAGCCTTGGTAAGCGAAGTCAAATACAGGTAATAAGCCTTTTTCTGCGCACAGAGATGCTAGCTGAGTCCATTGTTCTGCCGTTGGGTCGATACCCGTTGGGTTATGACAGCAGCCGTGGAGAACAATCACATCACCTGCAACCGCGGATGACAGGCTGTTAAGCATACCGTCAAAATCCATACCGTGGTTTGCCGCATCATAGTAGTTATAGGTCAGCACTTCTAAGCCCGCAGCTTCGAAAATATTTTTATGGTTAGGCCACGTTGGGTTGCTGATCCAAACACGTTTTGCGTTGGTTTGTTTGGCAATGAAATCGGCTGCAATACGCAGGGCGCCTGTGCCCCCTGGCGCTTGTGCTGTACGCGCACGTTGTGACGTAATGATTTCATGGTTGTCACCAAACAGCAGTGTTTGAGTGACACGACCAAACTCCGGCATTCCACTAATCGCGAGATAGTTTTTTGTATTTTCGTTTTCTAGCAGAAATTTCTCTGCTTTTTTGACCGTGTCCAGAACAGGGGTTTTACCTGATTCGTCTTTGTAGACACCGATACCGAGGTTGATTTTATTATCGCGAGGATCAGCACGGAAACTATCAGCAAGACCAAGGATAGGGTCTGCTGGGGCAGAAATGATTTTCTCAAACATATTGTCGATTCCAAAACTCTGTGGTTTAGCTGAAAAAGAGGTATAACGGAAAATGTCGAGTCACCAGAGTAACTTGGTAACAAGTTTTTGCCAATTGTTTTACCAAAAATTGGTGTGATCTTGTGAGCTAGATAGCCATTACATCAAATTTGACCAAAAATTGAGTATAAACCAGTGACTTTATCTAATTAATTGAATTTTGAGCGTATTCGATAGTTAAGATATTGCCCAAGAGGGCGGCTAACTTGAAAGGAAAACCCGAGAAGGAACTTAGCGATGGGGATAGGAATAGGGAACGAAGTTCTGAGAATAAAAAAAGCAGCGCCGAAGCGCTGCCTTGCAAAAACATGATTTACTGCTTTCAGATTATCCGTTAACGGATAATTAGAATTGGTAAACCAGACCTAAACCAACTACGTTGTCAGTCATCAGACCAGCTTCGTTAGTGAAGTCGTTGTCTTTCAGCAGGTTGATTTTGTAATCAACAACTGCAGACATGTTTTTGTTGAAGTAGTAGTAAGAACCTACAGAGATATATTTAACTAAATCTTGGTTCTCATATTTGTCACCAGCTTTAGATTTGAAACCTAATGCTTTACCTTTAGATTGGTTATAACCGATAGATGGTTTCAGACCGAAATCGAACAGGTATTGAGCCACTAATTCAATGTTTTCAGTTTTGTTAGCGATCAGGTGATCTGAACCGTAGTGAGTGGTGTTCAGAGTTTGACCGTACATAGCTGCTAAGTATACGTTGTTAGCGTCGAATTTAGCACCAACGTTCCATGCTTCAGCGCGTTCACCGCGTGCAGTAGAAGTCAGAGCTTTTTGAGCTTCAGTACGAGCAGAGTTAGAATAACCACCACCCAGAGTCACGCCCCAACCTAAATCGTAAGCTGTTGCGAAACCGTAGCCGTCACCGTTGTCTTTGTAACCGTTAGTCCACTCAGCTTTATCAAATTTAGAAACACCTGATTTGTTAGAATCAGTGTTTTTACCTTGATATTGCAGCGCGAAGCTCAGACCATCAACATAACCGAACATGTTGTTGTTACGGTAAGTAGCCAGGTTACGGTTACGTGAAGTCATGAAAGTATCAGACTGAGCCATGGTGTCGCCGCCCCATAATGGGAAAACGTCGGTCCATGCGTTCGTGTCATAGATAACACCGTAGTTACGACCGTAGTCTACAGAACCGAAATCTTGGAATTTCAGACCTGCGTAAGCTAAACGGTTTTTGTTATCGTTGTTGTTTTCGGTTTTGTTAGTCTTAGTTTCCCACTCGAAACGACCAAAACCAGTCAGTTGATCAGTGATTTGAGTATCACCTTTAACACCTAAACGAACGCGTGAATCGTCACCATCTTCGCCGCTTTCTGAGTTAGCGAAGTAATGACGTACGTCTACTTTACCGTAAACGTCTAATTTGTTGCCGTCTTTGTTGTAGACTTCAGCTGCGTTTGCTGCACCAGCAGCTAACAGAGCTGGGATAACCATTGCAAGAATATTGCGTTTCATCATTATTATTACCCTCATTGGTGTTATTCGGACACCTGCCACTGCCAAAAACAATTCGCAAAATTAATTGGAACTATTTATGAGAGATTAGTGTCGTCTTTAGTCGGCGTCCAGTGTTCCATTGGTAGATAAATTTATCTACCCCCAAAATGCTACAAAAACGAAGATTCTGAAACAAATGGTAACAAGGTGTTTCAAAATGTAAAAAATAGAGTAAAAAACAACCACTCATCCTACCAGTTGAAAAAATTTTACAAAAAAGAGGGAACTTTTTTGACAGACAAATTGAACTTTTTTCGAACGATGTCATTCATTGATGAGGGAAAAATGCACAAACAAATAAGAATGGTAGAGTACCTAAAGCAGATTATTCTTAGTCGGAATAAGAATCGTTAATAAAAAAGCAAAAAATAGGGCAATAAAAGAAAAATTGTGACACTGGTCTCAAATCAGCCGATCAATTGCAGACGGCTATCATTGAGGTGAAAATCATTTGTACTGAGATAAAATATCGGGTCAACAGAGTGACCCGATATTGATAATCATATAAAGCCTGATAACGGGCGTTTGATATTAGAATGCTGCGTTTCTTGGCGTACGTGGGAACGGAATGACTTCACGTACGTTACTGACACCGGTTACATAAGCAATCAGGCGTTCAAAACCAAGACCGAAACCTGAATGCGGCACAGTGCCATAACGGCGCAGATCACGGTACCACCAGTAATCTTCTTTATTCATACCCATTTCTTCTAAACGTGCATCTAGTCTATCTAGACGTTCTTCACGCTGAGAACCACCGATGATTTCACCAATACCCGGTGCTAATACATCCATTGCGGCAACGGTTTTACCGTCTTCGTTAAGGCGCATATAGAAAGCTTTAATATCTTTCGGGTAGTTTTTCACAACAACAGGTGCTTTAAAGTGTTGCTCAGCTAAGTAACGTTCATGTTCAGAAGACATATCGACCCCCCAGTAAACTGGGTTTTCGAATTTCTGACCACAGGTTTCGAGAATTTTGATTGCATCGGTATAGTCGACTTGCGCAAAATCAGAATTCACAAAACGTTCCAGACGGTTAATCACGTCTTCGTCTACGCGCTCTGCAAAGAATTCAAGGTCATCACGACGCTCAGTCAATGCCGCTTTGAATGCGTATTTCAGCATTTTTTCTGCAAGACCCGCGATGTCATCTAAGTTAGCAAATGCCACTTCAGGCTCTAACATCCAGAATTCAGCCAAGTGGCGGCTAGTGTTAGAGTTTTCTGCACGGAAAGTTGGACCAAAGGTGTAGATTTTGCTTAATGCTGTCGCATAAGCTTCACCGTTTAGCTGACCAGAAACTGTTAAGAACGCTTCGCGACCAAAGAAATCTTCGCTGAAGTCAACCTCACCTTTGTCATTACGCGGCAGGTTGTTGTAGTCCAGTGTGGAAACACGGAACATTTCACCCGCACCTTCGGTATCGGATGCGGTGATCAGCGGGGTAGATACCCAGAAGAAACCTTGTTCATCGAAGAAGCGATGCAGGGCTTGGGCTAAAGTATGGCGAACACGTGCAACAGCACCGATTAAGTTAGTGCGTGGACGCAAATGCGCAGCTTCACGTAAAAACTCAACACTGTGACGTTTTGCTGCCATTGGGTAAGTATCAGGATCTTCAACCCAACCAACGACTTTGATTGCCGTTGCTTGTAATTCAAAAGACTGACCTTGACCTTGAGATTCAGCGACAACGCCAGTGACTTCAACAGAGCAGCCAGTGGTTAAATGCAGGACTTCGTCATTATAATTAGATAAATTATTATTGATGATAGCCTGTAATGGGTTAAAGCATGAACCGTCATAAACGGCGAGGAAAGAAAAACCAGCTTTTGAATCTCTCCTTGTACGTACCCAGCCTTGAACGGTGACTTCTGAGCCCACCGCCACACGGCCTTGCAGTACATCGACTACAGGCGCAACGATCATAAAAATTACTCTCTTTTAAATAATATTAACGATATGAGATGACGAGTTTGTGTTGTTTGGGATTTGCTGCTTATGGGTTTACAAAGAAACGCGATATAAGAAGAAAAACCGTCATATGAAAAACCATTAACCCGACATCTTTTCCGAAATCCCATATTTCAGGGGTAATCTGCTATGTTACTTGCCATTTGGCAGGAAACAAGTAAAAAATCGCTATCGGGTTATTAATTTGGTTTTAGCAGGCTTTTTCCATTTTAGGAAGGTCAAAGGCTTTGCGCAGCTGATTAACAAATTCATCATCTTCACAAATCGTTTTCCCTGGGCTATCAGATAATTTAGCGACAGGTTTACCATTACATTCCACCAGCTTAATCACGATATTCATCGGCACAACATTAGGAATATTGCACGTCAGTCTTGTACCAATACCGAACACTAAATTCACGCGTTTATGGAAATAATGATACAGCTCTAAGGCTTTTTGTAAGTCTAAATTATCAGAGAACACCAGCGTTTTACTGAGCGGGTCAATGCCCAATTTCTGATAATGGGCAATGGCTTTCTCTCCCCATTCAATAGGGTCACCGGAATCATGACGCAGACCTTGGTAGCGGTTCGCAAACTCGCGGTCAAAGTCACGTAAAAACGCATCCATGGTGATGCAATCCGTCAAAGCGATCCCTAAATGATTAGGGTATTCATCTAGCCAACTTTGTAAGGCTTCACGCTGGCTATTCGCTAGCTCAGGACTAATTTGTTGATGGGCTTGGAACCATTCATGGGCTTGTGTGCCGACAGGCATTAAGCCTAATTCACGAGCTAATTTATAGTTACTGGTACCCACTAAATAAGGAAATTCTTGCTTGAGCATGCCCACGATAGCGGCTTGCACATCATAGGAAAAGCGGCGGCGTGTTCCGAAATCCATCAGTTTAAATCCGGATAGATTCAATTGGCGTTCGTTAGCTTCCCGGTAAAACAATTCCAGCAATTTACGCAGTTGGGTTACCGCATCATGAGGTGTGATGTTCGGGTGTCTATCGCGCTGGACAATTTCGCTAACAAGGGCGAGTAGCGGTACTTCCCACATAATCACTTCACGCCATGGACCGCTAATACGTATCGCTAGTTGACCATCTTCAGCGGTACTTACGGCGACTTGCTGTGGATTAAAGCGAAATGTTTTTAGCCACGAGAGGTAATCTTCGGTGAAAAAAGGCAGAGTACGCAAGTACTGATGCTCATCATCAGAAAGAGAAAGCTGTGCCATCAGTTGGATCTGTTGTTCAATCTCATTGGCATAGGCACCTAAAATATCACTGCTACGGCAACGAAATTCAGCGACAACGGGAACTTGGTTGTAGCGGTGAAAAACGGCTTGCTGCATGTGGAGCTTATAAGCATCGGTATCCAGCAGTGATGTAATAATCGGTGTTACGTCTAAATTCATGCGCGCAGAGTTCCTCGCGGAGCTGACTAATAGCTAAATCGTTAAAGTTGAAAAAGTATACCCGCTTTAACAAAAGATAGAAGTTTTATTCTATCTGTATGTTGTTGGGCGATAATTCAACTTTAATTCACCTAATTAACGGTTGAGTTAAATGTGCTCAACGTGATTTTTTTATCAACAGATCTTCATTTACTGTTCGGTAACATACCCAAAACAATAATTACCGAATGATACTAACATGTAAATTTAGATTTGATAGATCTATAGCACCAACAGGCAAATCGTTCGCCAACAAAGTTGGATACTAGATACATAGATTTGATAGGTAATAACAGAAAAACATCGTAATTTGTGATGAAAATGTTTCTTAAGTCGATTCACATTAGTTCATCTTATAGTATTGTATGTAGTAACAAGAGACTATGACACGGATATAACGAAGAAAAAGGTTACCTATGACTCAGTTAAGACAAGCGAAATATCGTCAAGATTATCAAGCACCTGATTATACGATT
Source organism: Providencia sp. PROV209 (assembly GCF_028479485.1). Lineage (NCBI taxonomy): Bacteria > Pseudomonadati > Pseudomonadota > Gammaproteobacteria > Enterobacterales > Morganellaceae > Providencia > Providencia sp. PROV209. Next base: position 85,262 of record NZ_JAMPNR010000002.1, read on the forward strand.
ACAGAAATATCTCTTGATTTTGACCTTGATCCCGCCAAAACGACAGTGACCGCTATTAGCAAGGTAAAACGCCTTAATCCACAATCTTCCACCTTAGAATTATTTGGTGAAGATCTTAAACTCATTAGCCTTGAAGTGGATGGAAAAGCGTGGACAAATTATAAAGAAGAGTCCGGTAAACTGGTGATTGAATCGTTACCAGAAACGTTTACGCTAAGTATTGTTAATGAAATTAGCCCTGAAAAAAATAGTGCATTAGAAGGCTTATATGTTTCTGGTGAAGCGCTATGTACACAATGTGAAGCTGAAGGCTTTCGCCACATTACCTATTATCAAGACCGCCCTGATGTATTAGCACGTTACACTACAAAAATTACTGCTGATAAATCCCGCTATCCTTATTTACTTTCTAATGGTAACCGCATCGCAGAAGGTGAGCTGGAAGATGGTCGTCATTGGGTAAAATGGGAAGATCCATTCCCAAAACCAAGTTATTTATTTGCCCTAGTTGCTGGGGACTTTGATGTCCTGCGTGATGAGTTTGTGACACGCACTGGTCGTAAAGTGGCATTAGAATTGTTTGTGGACAAAGGTAACTTGGACCGCGCGCCTTGGGCAATGAAATCCCTGCAAAATGCGATGAAATGGGATGAAGAACGTTTTGGTTTAGAGTATGACCTTGATATTTATATGATTGTTGCCGTTGATTTCTTCAACATGGGCGCAATGGAAAATAAAGGTCTGAACGTATTTAACTCCAAGTACGTTTTAGCGAAAAGTGAAACCGCCACAGATAAAGATTATCTAAATATTGAATCAGTGATTGGTCACGAATATTTCCATAACTGGACGGGTAACCGTATTACTTGTCGTGATTGGTTCCAATTAAGTTTGAAAGAAGGGCTGACGGTTTTCCGTGATCAGGAATTTAGCTCGGATTTAGGTTCACGTTCAGTTAACCGAATTAATAATGTTAAAGTCATGCGTGCGGCACAGTTTGCGGAAGATGCGAGCCCAATGGCTCACCCGATCCGCCCTGAGAAAGTGATCGAAATGAACAACTTTTATACACTGACAGTGTATGAAAAGGGGTCTGAAGTGATCCGCATGATCCACACATTACTGGGTGAAGAGATGTTCCAAGCTGGTATTCAGCTGTATGTTCATCGTCATGATGGCAGCGCGGCAACCTGTGATGATTTTGTGCAGGCAATGGAAGATGCATCCAATGTGGATCTCTCGTTGTTCCGTCGCTGGTATAGTCAGTCGGGGACACCAGTACTGACCGTCCGAGACGAATACTCTCAAGAAAAGCAACAATATACGCTGCACGTTAGCCAAATGACGCCTCCAACGGCGGATCAAGCAGAAAAACATCCATTGCATATTCCACTGGATATTGAGCTTTATGGGGAAGATGGTGCGGTGATCCCGCTTAAGCGCGATGGTAGCTTAGTAAATTCAGTCTTGAATATTACGCAAGAATCACAAAGCTTTGTGTTTGATAATGTGGCTTCTCGCCCAGTACCTTCTTTATTACGTGAGTTTTCGGCACCTGTAAAATTGGATTATCCTTATACTGATGACCAATTGGCGTTTCTAATGCAGCATGCAAGCAATGAGTTTTCCCGCTGGGATGCTGCGCAGCAACTGATTAATAACTACGCTAAAATCAATGTTGAAAAACTGCATAAAGGTGAGCCATTAGTCCTGCCAGAGCATGTCGTGGATGCTTTCCGTGCCGTGTTACTCAGCGAGAATATTGATCCAGCATTAGCGGCATTAATTTTAACGCTGCCTTCAGAAAATGAAATTGCAGAGTTATTTACCGTTATTGATCCTGTGGCAATTCATACCGTCATTAATTTCATTCACTCTACACTGGCGAATGAAATGCATGATGAATTCTTAACGGTGTATCGTTCTATTCATATTGATGAATATCGTGTGGACCATGGCGATATCGCGCTGCGTTCTCTGCGTAATACTTGTTTGCAATATTTAGCGGCAGGGGATGATATTGAGCTGGCTAATAAGTTGGTAGAAGCTCAATACCGTACTGCGGATAATATGACAGATTCATTAGCTGCGTTGACAGCCGCAAATGAAGCTGGTTTACCGTGCCTCGCTGAGCTGATGGCGGATTTTGATGATCGCTGGCACCATGATGGTCTGGTGATGGACAAATGGTTTACATTGCAAGGGACCAATCCGGCTGAAAATACCTTGACGAAGGTGCGAGAATTATTAAACCATCGTTCATTTAGTATGACTAACCCTAACCGAGTCCGTGCCTTAGTTGGTTCATTTACAGCGGGTAACCCAGTGAATTTCCATGCAGAAGATAGCAGCGGTTATCAATTCTTGTATGAAATTCTGGTGGATCTGAATACCCGTAACCCGCAAGTCGCATCTCGGCTGATCGAACCATTAATCCGCTTTAAGCGCTATGATGCGAAGCGCCAAGGATTAATGCGTGAGGTTCTGGAAAAACTGAAAGGGTTAGAAAATCTTTCTGGCGATCTTTTCGAGAAGATAACGAAAGCTCTCGAAAGCTAATATATTGAATCGACTGTGATGTAAGCCCTTAGATTTTCGAGTCTAAGGGCTTTTTTATGGTAGAAGATCAAAACAATTAGCACTTTTAGTGATATTTTCATGGATTATTACCCCCTTGTTAGGGTAGCATATGTGCCGTTTTATCAAGCCGATCTCACTTCTATACTCACAAACCCTATTGGTAAAACAGGTTTGGGGGTATTTTTGCACGCGCTGAGTTTGAGTGTGTCGTGTAGAGAATGCGTATTCAATCGTACTTAGACAGAAAGTAGGTTAATAGCTATGTTATATCACCTTGCCCGAAAGGCACTGTTTCAGCTCGACCCTGAAAAGGCCCATGAATTAACGTTTCGTCAGCTTCAGCGTTTAAACCACTCTCCGCTTCAATTCCTTCTCCGTCAGTCTATTGCAACCAAACCCGTGACCTGTATGGGACTCTCCTTTAAAAATCCATTAGGCTTAGCCGCCGGACTCGATAAGAATGGCGAGTGCATTGATGCGTTTGGTGCAATGGGATTTGGGTTTGTTGAAATTGGTACCGTTACGCCGCGCCCTCAAGAGGGTAATGACAAGCCAAGATTATTCAGAGTTGTTGAAGCGGAAGGGATCATTAACCGCATGGGTTTCAACAACAAAGGCGTTGATAACCTCGTTGAGAATGTCAAAAAATCAACATACGGTGGGGTTATCGGCATCAATATCGGTAAGAATAAAGATACCCCGGTTGAACAAGGTAAAGACGATTATTTAATTTGCATGGACAAGGTGTACGCCCATGCGGGTTATATCGCTATCAATATTTCATCTCCTAACACCCCAGGTTTACGAACATTACAATATGGGGAAGCGCTGGATGATTTATTAAGTGGTATTAAAGAAAAACAATTGGCATTGCAGGCAATCCATCAAAAATATGTTCCAGTTGCCGTTAAAATTGCACCGGATTTAACAGAAGAAGAGATTGTGCAAGTCGCCGATAGTTTAGTAAGACATAATATTGATGGTGTTATTGCGACAAACACCACATTAGATCGTTCTTTAGTCCAAGGTTTGAATCATTGTAATGAAGCGGGTGGATTAAGTGGTCGTCCAGTACAATTAAAAAGTACCCAAGTGATTAAACTTATTTCTCGTGAATTAAATGGGAAATTACCAATTATTGGTGTGGGTGGAATTGATTCATTAACTGCGGCTAGAGAAAAAATGGAAGCAGGGGCATCATTAGTACAAATTTATTCTGGTTTTATTTACCACGGACCAAAATTAATAAAGGATATTGTTAATCACATCTAAAAAATGGTGATTAATTATACAAGGGGGTTTATTTATTCCCCCTTTTATCCTATATTAAGTTTGAACATAAATTATACCCATTAAATGACAAGTTATACGTGTAGTTGTGCGTCATATAGTTTTCATTTATCTGATTAATTCGCTATTAAAAAGTCGACATTGAAGTTTACTCATATTGATCAGTCTGTCGTGTATCTTTATCTTTTAAGCTTTAGGGTATAATTGAGATATGTTTAAAGGGATCCTTATTAAGGATCTAAACAAAGCTTATTTGCTTATGACATCGCTAAAGGATCGTTTATGAATATTAAACCTGATGATCATTGGCGTTGGTTTTTTGATCGTGACCATGACAGAGTGATGTTAGATCTCGCCAACGGCATGATATTTCGGTCTTGTTTTCCAGCTAAAATGTTGACTGTTTCTGCATATAACGAAATGCCTTTTAGTATTGAGGATGCCGCAGAATTTTATTTATTTGATGAACAAGCGAAGAGATTAAATATTAGCTATGAAGAAAGGGCTGAGTTAGTCTTAAACAGCTTAGTTGCTTACCGCTTTTTAAAACCACAAATGCCGAAAAGCTGGTATTTCTCGAGTTTCCATTTTATGAGTACGCCAGTTCGTGGTCAGCTAATTCAAGTGTGCTTAGAGAATAGTCATATTTATTCAACCTTTATTATTGCGGAAGCAGGTGAATCGGCAAGCTTATGTTTATTAGCGGAGCCATCATTAGAATTACCGGATCGTACTTTGAGATTTTGCGATCCAATTAAGATCATGAATGATCGCATGATGCATTATCAATCTCGGACTAAGCGTTTATTATATGGAAATGTCATTTAATTGATCGGTTATGATCATATTCGTATTTTGATTATTTTTTATGCGAAATAAACCTTTTCATACTGAATAAATAAAATGAGAAAAGTACGCATGATAAAATTCATACGATAAATACGGCTGAATAATATGAGAAGAATTTATCTTTAATTAAGAGCCTCAACTAAAAAATTATTTTCTTAGTTGAGGTTTTGCTTTTATTTAGTTGGCTTGCTTGAAGGCAAGTTTAAGTGCCGTTTTTGGAATACAGCTACACGCTAAAATATCCCCATTCTCTTTAATGGCGCTTTGTTTCAACGGTGTTACCTCTCCTTCAATGAGCGATATTTGGCAACGACCACAAATGCCTGCACGGCATGAATAAGGGATAGAAAGCCCATGAGATTCAAGTTGTTCAAGAATCACATGCTCAGTATTTCCTGCATATTTAGTCTCTTCAAACACTAAACTTACTGCTTTTAGGGCTGGCTTAGTAGTAGGAGCTACCGGCGTTTCTCTATCACGTAATGGATACTGTTTTGGTGACTTAGTGTCTAAAACTGTAAGTGTGTCACCAACACGGATAATTCCTGTATTTTCAATCAAGGCATTTTGCCCAAAATCGACATCGCCAGAGTCATCCATTCGAAAGGTTTGCAGCGTAGCAAGTGGCTCTGCATGAGGATGTTTAATCCCTTTTTCTGGACTGACGGTGGTCAAAATGCAACGGCTACAGGGTTTATCTAATGTAAAAATGACATCGCCAATTTGAATGCGCTTCCAACTGTCTTCTTCGAATGGTTTGGCGCCAGTGATGATCAAATTACCGCGAAATTGTTCAAGTTTCACGCTAGCGGGGCAGCGACGTTGTAGCTCTTGTACAGAAGCTTCATTAATTAATAAAAATGGGTAGCCATCCGCGAAAGATAAAGGAACATCATGGTGTTTTTTGACGCGGCGAGATAACTCAGGACTTAGCCATCTCAGTTGGACGGGTTCGTCAAAAAAAGTGCTTAACCAATTATTTATCTTATCAGGTGCAATAAGAGCATGAAAATGATTGCCCCAAACTTCAGTGGGACTCTGTTTCTCATTAAAGTCCTGATACAATACGGTAGCGCTTTCACCATTAGGTGCTTTGAGATAAAGCCCATTATTGAGCATAGCGGGGGTAAATAATAACATCTGCGGATATTTACGTGCAGTGATAAACTTACCTTCTAATGTGGTGACCATAAAGTTACGATCAAACGTCAATCCGCTGATATCAGCGTAACCATGAGAGAGACGAATGCCCCTCATTGACTTGACTGGGTGTGTATACAGGCGCGAAAGCGTAATCATTTTTTAATCCTATAATTGTTGTGCAGCAACTTTATGACAAGTGCATGAGATTAGCTATAATGCGCAACAATTTTTCATCGAAATCGGTAATAAATACTATGAATTCTCTGTTTGCCAGCACAGCCCGAGGCCTGGAAGAACTACTGAAAACTGAATTGGAAGCGCTTGGCGCTAGCCAGTGCAAAGTGGCACAAGGGGGCGTCTATTTTCAGGCTGATGACCGTGTGATGTATCAAAGTCTGCTATGGAGTAGACTGGCATCCCGTATTTTATTACCGCTGAATGATTTTGATGTCTATAGCGACCTTGATTTGTATCTGGGTGTGCAAGCTATTGATTGGTCTGAAATTTTTTCCGTTGATGATACGTTTGTGGTGCATTTCACCGGAACCAACGAGGAGATCCGCAATAGCCAATATGGTGCATTAAAAGTAAAAGATGCCATCGTTGACAGCTTTGTGCGTAAGTTGGACCAACGCCCTGATGTGGCTCGCCAAGAAGCCGATATTCGCATTAACGTTTATCTGAACAAAGAACGCGCGAGTGTTGCACTCGACTTGAGTGGCGATTCACTGCATATTCGTGGCTATCGTGATTTAGCCGGACAAGCCCCATTAAAAGAGACGTTAGCCGCCGCTATTATTAGTCGTTCCGGTTGGCAGAAAAATACCCCAATGGTCGACCCAATGTGTGGTTCGGGTACATTATTAATTGAAGCGGCAATGATTGCTGCAGATAGAGCGCCAGGTTTATACCGTCAGCATTGGGGATTTAATGCATGGTTGAAGCACAATCCTGAATTATGGCGTGAAGTGGTTACTGAAGCGCAAGTTCGTTTTCGTCAAGGTTTAAAAGACACGACTTCACGTTTTTATGGTTTTGATATCGATAAACGTGTGCTGGATATGGCGCGAGCGAATGCCCGTCGAGCAGGGTTACAAGATTTGATCACCTTTAATCATGGTGATGCCGCTGCATTGGAAAACCCAGTCAAAACCGATATCAAGGGCACTATTATTAGCAACCCGCCATACGGCGAACGTTTGGAAAGTGAGCCAGCATTAATCGCATTACATAGCCAATTCGGGCGGGTGGTTAAAGCACGTTTCCCTGGTTGGCGTTTATCTATTTTCAGCGCATCTCCTGAATTATTAAGCTGCTTACAATTACGTTCTGAACGTGAATTTAAAGCCAAAAATGGCCCATTGGACTGTGTACAGAAAAACTATCAATTAGCAGAAACTCCGTCAGAAACGGTGGCTGAGATTTCTCCTGATTTTGCTAACCGCTTGCGTAAGAATCAGAAAAAACTGGCAAAATGGGCGAAACAGCAGGGCGTGGATTGCTACCGTTTGTATGATGCAGATTTACCGGAATACAATGTGGCTGTGGATATCTACGGTGAGAAAGTTGTCATCCAAGAATATGCACCACCAAAAACTGTTGATGAGCGCAAAGCGCGTCAGCGCTTATTTGATGTGATCACTGCGACGATGAACGTTCTTGGGTTGACCTCAAATCAATTAGTATTGAAAACCCGTCAGCGTCAAAAAGGTAAACAGCAGTACGAAAAATTGGCGCAAAAAGATGATTTCTTCTTAGTGCAGGAATATAACGCTAAATTGTTAGTGAATTTAACTGACTACCTAGATACAGGGTTATTCCTCGACCACCGTATTGCCCGCCGCATGTTAGGTGAAATGAGCCGTGGTAAGGATTTCTTAAATCTATTTTGTTATACCGGCACTGCGACTGTTCATGCGGGTCTGGGTGGCGCTAAGAGCACCACGTCTGTCGACATGTCTCGTACCTATTTAGAATGGGCAGAGAAAAACTTACAAGCGAACCAACTTACCGGTCGTCAACACCGCTTAATGCAAGCAGATTGCTTAAACTGGTTAGCCAATGCCGATGAGCAATTTGACTTAATTTTCATCGACCCACCGACGTTCTCAAACTCAAAACGTATGGATGGGACATTTGATGTTCAACGTGACCATGTGCAGCTGATTACACATCTGAAACGCATGCTGCGTCGTGGTGGAACAGTGATGTTCTCGAACAATAAGCGTGGATTCAAAATGGATCTTGAAGCACTGACTGAGCTTGGCTTAAAAGCACAAGAAATTACTGCTAAGACACAGTCAGAAGATTTCGCACGTAACCGTCAAATTCACAACTGCTGGTTGATTAGCCACGCAGAGTAAGGAACAGAATTAATGGCTTTAATTAATTTATCGGGCGCATATCTCGCGTTTAGTGATGCGCCGCTGTTAGACAACACTGAAATTCATATCGAAGACAATGAACGCGTCTGCCTTGTTGGACGAAACGGGGCTGGAAAATCGACCCTGATGCGTGTATTGACGAAAGAGCAACCGCTTGATGATGGCTCACTCACTTATGAACAAGATTTAATTGTTGCACGTTTACAGCAAGATCCTCCGCGTAACGTAGAGGGCACAATTTTTGACTTTGTGGCTGAAGGCGTTGCCGAACAAGCGCAATATTTAAAAGATTATCACCATGTTGCTAAGCTGGTGGAGTCTGACCCAAGCGAGAAAAATTTAAATAAACTCGCGGATTTACAAGAAGTTCTGGATAACTTAAACCTCTGGTTACTAGACTCGCGCATTAATGATGTTCTCAAAAAACTGGGATTACCAGCTGATGCAGAATTATCTTCACTATCCGGTGGTTGGTTACGTAAAGCAGCATTAGGGCGCGCACTAGTAAGTAACCCGCGCGTACTTTTTTTAGATGAGCCGACAAACCACTTGGATATTGAAACCATTTTGTGGTTAGAAACATTTTTGAAAGATTTCCAAGGCAGCATTGTCTTTATTTCCCATGACCGTTCTTTCATTCGTAATATGGCAACCCGTATTATCGATTTAGACCGTGGTCAGCTCGCTTCTTGGCCAGGTAATTATGATGATTATCTGATCAATAAAGAAGAAGCACTGCGCGTTGAAGAGATGCAAAACGCGGAGTTTGATCGCAAGTTAGCGCAGGAAGAAGCGTGGATCCGCCAAGGGATCAAAGCGCGCCGTACTCGTAACGAAGGGCGTGTTCGCGCGCTGAAAGCATTGCGCGTGGAACGTTCAGAGCGTCGTGAAGTGATGGGCACTGCTCGTATGCAAGTGGGCGAAGCCGCGCGTTCCGGTAAAATTGTATTTGAGTTAGAAAACGTTAATTATCAAGTTGATAATAAAGTTTTAGTGAAGGATTTCTCTGCGCAAGTGATGCGTGGCGATAAAATTGCATTGGTGGGACCTAACGGTTGTGGTAAAACCACACTGTTACGTTTAATGCTGGGTGATTTGCAAGCAGATAGTGGACGCGTTCACTGTGGGACTAAACTTGAAGTTGCCTATTTTGACCAGCACCGTGCAGCACTCGACCCAGATAAAACCGTGATGGATAACCTTGCGGAAGGTAAGCAAGAGGTCATGGTTAATGGTAAACCTCGTCATGTATTAGGTTACCTGCAAGACTTTATGTTCCCGCCAAAACGTGCGATGACGCCTGTAAGAGCGTTATCCGGTGGTGAGCGTAACCGCTTATTATTAGCACGTTTATTCTTAAAGCCAAGTAACTTGCTGATCCTTGATGAACCAACCAACGACCTTGATGTTGAAACATTGGAGTTACTGGAAGAGCTGGTGGATGGGTATCAAGGTACCGTTTTATTAGTTAGCCATGATAGAGAATTCGTGGATAACAGCGTAACAGAGTGCTGGATTTTCGAAGGTAACGGCGAAATTAACCGCTTTGTAGGTGGCTATAAAGATGCTCAGCAGCAAAGAGCACAAACCGTCCGTCTGAAATCGGAGCAAACCAGTAAAGTAGCTGCGCCAGAAAAAGAGGCTAAGCCAAAAGAAGCCCCTAAACGTGTGAATAAGCTTAGCTATAATTTATTACGTGAGTTAGAGCAATTACCAGCAAAATTAGAGCAACTTGAAGGGGAAATTGAAGTTCTTCAAGCAAAAATTGGCGATGCAGATTTCTTTAATCAGCCACATGATGTGACTGAAAGCACACTAACTGCACTTGCCGCTAAAGAACAAGAGTTAGAACAAGCGTTTGATCGTTGGCAGGAGCTAGAGCTGTTGAAAAACGGTTGATATGACGGTTTAAATCAAAAGGAGAGAAAACACTTTGTGTTCTCATGAGCCCCATGAACATGTGCTCTGTCCACAGTGCGACATGATGGTTGCTGTTCCTGAATTGGAACAAGGTAGTAAAGCCACATGTCCGCGTTGTGAAACAACACTCATATCCAAATGGCGTTATCCTTACAGGCAACCCGCAGCATATGCATTTAGTGCATTGATTATGCTGACTATTGCCTGTCTTTTCCCATTTGTAAAAATGAGTGCGGCAGGCATTGAAAATGAAATCTCCATGTTTCAAATCATCGAGATTATTATGGGGACGCGTTACAGCGGCTTAGCGCTGTTTTTTCTCCTCTTTTCTCTGATCATTCCTGCATTTTGTATGGTAACAATCATCCTACTTGGGCTGCGGGTTCACCTTCATAAATCAATTAAAATACTGATTACTCGAATTCTTTTTCAGATGAAATCGTGGTGCATGGCGGAAATTTTTCTCGCTGGAGTGCTAGTGAGTTTCGTGAAATTGATTGCGTATGGTGAAATTGGCATTGGGATGAGTTTTCTTCCTTATTGTGCGTTCTGTATGATGCAAGTGCGTGCATTCCAATGTTTGGATCGTCATTGGTTATGGAACAAAATTGAAGACGCTCCTAAGATAAATAAGCCTTTGATTGTTGGGCAAACAGGAATTAGCCAAAATGTACGCTTGTGTTTAGTTTGTACGGCGATTTTACCTGCGGAACAACATGAATGCCCACGTTGCCACTCTTATGGCAGTGTACGTAAAAAGCAGAGTTTACAGTGGACATTAGCGTTACTGTTAACATCAATTATGCTTTATATTCCTGCAAACGTTTTGCCAGTGATGACCACTAATGCGTTAGGTAGTGGGCTACCGTCTACGATCATGGATGGTGTCATTCTTCTTTGGGAAGATGGTTCGTTCCCCGTTGCTATGATTATTTTTATTGCCAGTATTATGGTTCCTACTCTGAAAATGATTGGCATAGCATGGCTATGTCTTGACTCTCAAGGTTTTGGAAACCGTGATCCACATAGAATGCATTTTATTTATGAGCTGGTGGAGTACGTTGGCCGCTGGTCAATGATTGACGTGTTTGTGATTACCATTTTGACTGCATTGGTTCAAATGGGGCAATTAATGAACATCGTCCCCGCACAGGGAGTTATTTTCTTTGGCGTGGTAGTGATTTTAACGATGTTTGCCGCAATGACATTTGATCCTCGTTTAACATGGGATCGTTGTAACAAGAGAGATGCAGTTAAGGCTGTTGAACAAGAAGGAGCCGCAGGGTGACAGAGCAAGAAACATCACAGGCCAACGCTAAAGTGAGTAAGTTAAAAAGCTGGTCACCGGTTTGGGTGATCCCGATTGTAACTTTACTCATCGGTGCTTGGATCATGTTTTACCATTTTAGTCATCAAGGCCCAGAAGTGACGTTAATCACTTACAGCGCTGAAGGGGTTGAAGCGGGTAAAACTAAAATTAAAAGTCGTAGTGTAGATATTGGGGTCGTTGAAAGCGTCACTTTGGATTCTAATTTTAGTCGAGTGATCATCAAAGCGCGTTTAAACCCAGATATGGAAGATTTACTACGCTCAGATTCTGCCTTTTGGATTGTTAAGCCAACCATTGGTCGTGATGGTGTGACTGGGTTAGGCACTCTGCTGTCAGGGGCTTATATCGAACTGCAACCTGGTCTAGCGGCAAAAGAGCATTTCGAATTTACACTATTAGATACGCCACCTTTGGCGTCCCCTGATGCTAAAGGTAAGCGAATTATTTTAACCAGTGATAAAGCGGGACAGCTTAATGCTGGGGATCCCGTTTTATTCCGCGGGTATCGCGTCGGATCTGTCGAAACGAGTAATTTCGATATGGACCAACGTGATATGCGTTATCAACTGTTTATCAATGCACCTTATGACAAGCTAATCAGCAGTAATGTGCGTTTCTGGAAAGACAGCGGTATTGCGTTTGATATGTCTTCCCAAGGGGTACATGTATCAATGGGCTCAGTCGCGACATTGTTGACTGGTGGTGTGAGTTTTGATGTGCCAGAAGGGTGGATTCCTGGGGAAGCTGTGAAAGAGAATGCACAGTTCAAACTATTTGATACTCAATCAAGTATCCAGGACTCGTTATATACCACATACCAAGACTTTGTACTGTTTTTCTCAGACTCTGTCCGTGGATTACAGCCTGGAGCCCCAGTAGAATTCCGTGGGATTCGTTTAGGAACTGTGGCGCAAGTGCCATTTTATACAGCGGGACTAGACCAGTCTTTGGATAATAATTTCCGTATTCCAGTGCTGATCCATATCGAACCAGAGCGTTTTTCTAAAGATGTCGGTAAAGACTTTAACCTGAAAAATGAATTGAATCTGGCGATGAAAAATGGGCTAAGAGCTTCATTAAAATCCGGTAATTTATTAACGGGTGCTTTATATATTGACCTCGACTTTATTCCGGATGTGCCTGAATATAAAGGTCCTTATGTGATTGCAGGTTATAAAATTATTCCAACGCACAGTGGTGGCTTAGCGCAGATCCAACAAAAAGTGATTGCGGTACTTGATAAAATCAACAATATGCCAATTGAGCCTATGTTGAAACAAACCACTCAGACCTTAGCTGAAGGTCAAAAATTGGTTCAAGAAGCGAATGTGATGTTCACGCAACTGAATAAGCTGATGTCGAGTAAAGAATTCCAAAGCCTGCCGACAGATATGCAAAAATCACTGAAAGAGATTAACAAAACAATGCAGGGTTTCCAGCCGGGCTCCCCAGCCTATAACAAGATGGTTGATGATATGCAGCGTTTAGATCAGGTACTTCGTGAAGTCCAACCGCTATTGCGTACGCTGAATAATAAGAGCAATGCATTAGTGTTTGAAGCTGAGCCGACTAAGGACGTAGTGCCTAAAGGAGTGAAAAAATAATGAAATATCTATTAGCAATAGGTGTTTTTCTACTGGCGGCTTGTAGCAGTAGCCCAGATAAAGTGTACTATCAATTACCGATGAAAGCGCCAGAAGTGCAATCAGCAACAGTGATGGGTAAAGGTCAGGTCTGGCTCCAACGCATTACGTTGGCAGATGTACTGACATCGAATGGGATCACTTATCAAACATCAGATGTGGCTTACTCAAATGCCAGCGCGCATTTATGGGCAAGTCCGCTAGAACAGCAATTAGGGCAATCGATGGTGCGTGAGCTCTCTTCAACGTTGCCTGATAGGTTTATCTCATTGCAGCCATTGCAAAGCTCACCTGAAACGCTAGATATTACGTTGACAGCGTTCAATGGTCGTTATGATGGAAAAGTCTTAGTTCAGGGTTTTTGGACGCTGATGCGAGGTGACAAAGTCATTCGCCGTAACTTTGACATTCAATTAGATCAGCAAGAAGATGGTTATCCTGAATTAGTCAGAACACTTGCGAGTGGTTGGCAGAAAGTGGCAGTGGATATAGCTCAAGAGATCAATAAGCCATAATTTGAATATTATTTTACCGTGAAATGAATGCACTACAGTAAAACGTAGTGCATTTTTTTGTTACTTTACAAATAAAAATAACCGACATTGAATCTCGTATTCCATTGATAAATAACAATTTCATTTTTAATTGTTTGAATATCAGTAGCTTGTGATTATCTCTAAATGTAGGTCACATTTATCATAATTATGACAATAATATGAAATTCTTTACTTGCATTTCTTATGGGTGGGCGCTATTTGTATAGTGTATCTATTAACAAAAATAGATGCTGTTTTCTTTTCCATTTAAATGATGAGGGAAGTAAGGCATGAAAAGACAGAAGAGAGACCGTTTAGAAAGAGCGTTATCAAGAGGTTATCAAGCAGGTTTAACCGGGCGTTCCAAAGAGTTATGTCCTTATCAGGCAGTAGATGCCCGTTCGCATTGGCTAGGTGGTTGGCGTCAAGCGATGGAGGACAGAGCGGCAGTTGCCGTTTAATGGGTCATTCACGAGGATAATTAGATTAATTTTGCGAAAATTTATTTCACGCATAATTTAATACAATCCCTTAAAAATTATAAACCTCCGCATTTGCGGAGGTTTGCGTTTAAGGGCAAGGTTCGATTAGAACGCGCTTGTATCCTTAAATAAGCCGACTTTTAGGTCTGTAGCGGCATAAATGAGTTTGCCATCCACCAACACTTCACCATCAGCTAATCCCATAATCAATTTACGGTTGATCACTCGTTTAAAATTGATACGGTAAGTGACTTTTTTTGCTGTCGGTAGTACTTGTCCAGTGAATTTCACTTCACCAACACCTAAAGCACGACCTTTGCCTTCACCGCCTAACCAGCCAAGGTAAAAACCAACCAGTTGCCACATGGCATCAAGACCTAAACAACCCGGCATAACTGGGTCATTCGTAAAGTGACAACCAAAGAACCATAAGTCTGGATTGATATCCAGCTCAGCTTCAACGTAGCCTTTATTGAATGTACCGCCATCTTCGGTCATTTTGATGATTCGATCCATCATCAACATATTACCTGATGGTAGTGGAGGACCATTTTCCCCAAATAATTCGCCTCTTCCAGAAGCCTCTAAATCTTCTTTCGTATAGGATTCGCGTTTATCAACCATGATCTTCAGATAGCCTTTATTATGTATAGGTTCACAGAATAGCTTACACTTGTACGCTGAACAACTCCGATCAGCTAATATTTACGCAATCTTTACTTAGCTCATCCACTTCAAAAACCAAGGTAATCTTGACTTATCTGGTGAATTGGCTTGATTTATGCGTTCTTGAATTAAAGCTAACAGGTGTACATTTTCACCTTCCACTTGCTGTTCAAAGTAGGGTTGCTTGGTCAAAAGACTAATGGCTTGAGCAACGTGTTCGACAGGCCAAATGTGGAATTTTTCTTCTTTAACCGCTTGGACGACTTCATCTTTTAAGCACAGATGACGCACATTAGACATTGGGATAATGACACCTTGATTACCTGTTAACTCTCGCTTATCACAGATATCAAAAAATCCTTCAATCTTTTGGTTAACACCGCCAATAGGTTGCACATAGCCAAATTGGTCAACGGCGCCCGTGACGGCAATTTGCTGATCGATAGGCTGTAATGACAATGCGCTAATCAAGGCGCAAAGCTCTGCCAAGGATGCACTATCGCCATCAACTTCGCCATATGACTGCTCAAATACAATAGAAGCAGAAAATGGCTGAGGTTGCTCTAATTTTAATTCATAGTTTAGGTAGGCTTGCATGATCATCATGCCTTTTGCATGGATATTGCCACCTAGCTCTGCTTTACGCTCGACATCCGTAAATTCGCCATCGCCAAGATGTGCTACACAAGTAATTCTGGACGGCTCACCAATAGCATCTGGATAGCCAGGGTACTGTAAAACAGAGAGTCCATTAATTTGACCTACAACTTCACCTTCCGTTTTGATTAAAACTTGTTCTTGCAAAATGTCATCTTGGTTACGTTCTACAAGGAAGGCATGACGCCATACACGGTTTTCTTCTGCTTGGGAAAATGACTCTGCGGTTAAATGACCTTCGTTGGCGTAATTAGCTGCATTGGTTAATTGACGTGTTAACCAATTAATATCGAGAGGTAAGTTATACTTATCTTCGCAACAACGAGTGGCTTGTAAAATAAATTCGGACCAGCCGTCCACAGCAATTTCAGGAAGTTGATTGCTATTGATAATAAACTTAATGAAATTCATCCATAAGCTTAATTGTTCTTCATCCTCAAAGAACATCAGCGGCTCATACTCTGCGTATATTGCGCAATCAAATAGCTCAGGTGCGGCAAATTCAAACTCTTCTAGTATCAGTCTATCACCAACGACGATGACTTTGAGCTCAAGAGGATGAGGCTCAATTTCTATGGGTAGAGTTTGATTTTCACTGTGTGGTAGCCATTCTAATTGGCGACGGGTAACCATATTTTTTAAGCGAGTCCACATTAATGGCTGAGTCACCAGTGCGGTTGCTGAAATGATTAATACGCCACCATTAATTTGGTGCAGCAAACCCGGTACCAAATTTTGGTTTGGAGTGACATAACCGAACAGTTGTTCTGGCTCAATCCAGTGACGGTAGGCAATTTTCTCTTGTGTTGAAAAACGTCCCGTTGAGTCAGTTTTCCATTGATATCGTTGTTTATCTTCAGATAGCTGATAATCCCCATTAATAAAATGAGTTTCATTCAATAATGGCGTGATCGAATCAGTAAATAGTTTTAGATACTCTTCACTTTCGTCAGATTTAATGAACATAAACCGTGTTTGAGCATATTCGCGAATGAAATGCTGCATCCCATCGAATAATCTTGGTTGAATATCAGACAGTGTTGATGGGGTCAACGTCGCTGAAGAGACAAATTTTGTCTGAAAAGACGATAAGTTAGGAGTTAGGCCTTGCCATGTTAATTCTTGACTGATCACTATAATTATCTGCTATTAGTATGGTTATCAATAAATGCCTGCCAATAAGCAGGACGCATGTGCCTGAGTTTATTTCTGTACTGTCTGTTTTATATACAATTTCAGGCTAATTCATTACCTTAAGCTATTTTTGACTCAAGATTGTTATATTAGCCTCTGAGCGCTAATCTTGCAGCAATATTTGTCGAAATATCGATTTAGAATAAAGAAAACATGAGAGCAACAGGTAAACTCAGCGGCCATGTTAAGCCAATTAAGAGTGCGCTCAAGAGTCTCATACAAAAACTAGGATCTTTGGTTACTAGCAGGGCGAATAACGCTGAACATACTCCTCCAATCCCATAGATAAGAAGTATGTGTTCAAAAGTGGACATGCGATTTTAGTGGTTTGTTAACGTGTGGATGCGAATTGTACACTATTTTTTTATTTACTGTTATTTTCTTTGTGTTAATCAAGGGATAATCGATTAAATGGAATCCAGCTTGAGCATTTTTCTTATAATATTGCTAATATAATGATAGGTACGATTTTCTTCGGGAAAAAATATGAAATATCAGCAGCTTGAAAATCTTGAATGTGGCTGGAAATGGGAATATCTGGTCAATAAAGCGAGAAGTGGGGAGCCGATTACCCGCTATATAGAGAGAAGTGCGGAACAAGAAGCCATTGAGTTGCTGCTAAAGCTAGAAAATACACCTGTTGATGTATTGAAATGGATTGCTGACCATATGTCTCCGCAATTAGATAACCGAATGAAGCAGAGTATTCGTGCTCGCCGTAAACGTCATTTTAATGCTGAGCATCCACATACTCGAAAGAAATCCATTGATTTAAATTATTCGGTTTGGCAACGGTTATCAAATTTAGCCGTTAATCGAAATAAAACGTTGTCAGAAACGATTATCCAGTTAATTGAAGATGCAGAGCATAAAGATAAGTATGAAAATCAGATGAGCTTATTGAAGCATGATCTTCAAGCGATCTTAGGTAAGTCAGAGAAAGAATAGTGATCTTATCGATGTGTGTCGTTGATCGAATATAGAATAGGCTAGCTTAGAATAGGATATCTATCTACAAATTGAATTTTTCATGACTTCCTCATTTAGACGATAAAAAAACCCCAACAAATTGGGGTTTTTTATATTCATTTCGAAATTTAAACTAGGGCTATAAATTAAGCGCCTGGTTGAGTTACAACTTCAGTTGTACCTTGGATTTCGATTTCAACACGACGGTCTGGCGCTAAACACTCGATCAGAGCTGCACGGCCTTTAACTGCGTCACATTTGTTACCAGTTACTGGATCTTCTTTACCACGACCTTCTGCAGCGATTGCGCTTGCAGGAACGCCTTTAGCAACTAAGTAATCTACTACTGACTGAGCACGTTTTTGTGACAGTGGCAGGTTGTAGTTTTGTGAACCGATACGGTCTGTGAAACCAACTACCAGCACGCGACCTTGAGTTGGGTCGATGTTGCTCAGTTCGTTGTACAGTTCGTTCAGAGCTTGCTGACCTTCTGGTTTCAGAGTCGCTTTGTTGAAGTTAAACAGAACGTCTGAACGCAGAGTGAAGCGTTTGTTTTCAACAACTGGAGCTGCTGGCTCAGCAACTACTGCTGGAGCAACTACTGGAGCTGCTTCTTGACCGAAACGGTATGCAAGACCAACGCTCAGCATGCCGTTGTCTGGGCTAACACCGATGTTGTCTTTGTCACCCATGCGGCTAACCCACTGGTAGTCTAAACGAGTAGCTAATTCTGGAGTGATAGCATACTCAAGACCCAGTGCGTAAACTGGAGAAACGCCAGTGTCAGTTTCTTTACCAACGCCGTTAACTTTAGCTTCTGTACGGTAAACCATACCACCCAGACGAGTATAAACGTCTAAGTCTTCCATTACTGGATAGCTCAGTTTGGTAGTCAGAGAAACGCCCATAGAAGAAACGCTACCTGCGTTGTCACCTTTGTACTTCATTTTACCAAACCAGTCATAGCCCATTTCGAAGCCCATGTACTGGTTGTATTGGTAACCTGCGTACAGACCCGCACCTAATTGGTCACGAGTTTTTTTACCGGTACCAACAGAAGTTTCATCTCCTGCAGCATCTTCAAAAGTAAATTTAGCGTGCTCGTAGTGAGACCAACCTAATTTACCACCAGTATACCAAGTGTTATCTTTTGGAGCTGCTTGTGCAACAGTTGCGAATGCTGCTACTGCCACTGCTACCGCGATAGCTGTCTTTTTCATTTTTACGCCTCGTTATCATCCAATATTGGCTTGGCTTCGTGAGCCTTATTATTTGCCATTGGTTCAATTTACTTGCTAGGTTCAGCTGACATTATCCACAAAAATTTACGAAAAGTAAAAAAATAATGTCATACGCTTAACAGGCTAAAGTCTACAACGAACTCCAAAAGATACAAGTATGGTAAGCAATAAAGGTTAAAAAAAGTCTTTTTTTATCCCTGAAATCAGAGAGATAAATATATTGTACATTTTATCGCTAATTAATCTATCTTATTGTTTTTAATGTGTTTTAGTGTTTTATTTAACAACGATATTACTCAACTTAAAATTTAGTAAGAAAAATCTTATTATTGATCAATGAATCTTATTGGAGTGAATCTTTAAAAGGTTTTGATGTCTAGTGGTCATCTGAATTGTATTATATGTTTTTTCTGGTCTCATAATGAATCCCATAGAATGACCTACTTCAGCGGCATTTTGTAAAAGAATAAAATCTTGCTCACTTATTTCTGGTAACCATCCTAATACGACACTGTAATTACCGCTTCTCAATGCTTTTTCCATTGCATCAATAGTTGTAATTGAGTCAACTTGGTTGAGTTGCATAATTTTATTTGCAGGAAGTCCCGCTTGTTCCACCCAATGTTTACTCAGTTTTTTCTCAGGACTCAACCATAATAACCAGCGTGATTGAATACCAAACTGGCGTAGCATTGGTAGCAATATGTAATCCATGACTGGGTGCTGTTCATTATAAACTAGCTCACTCACCATACCTTGTTGCATAGCGCCATTTACACTATTCATCGTTGAACTAGCACTAGTCACGTTACTATCTGTAAGGTGATCACGTGTGAAGTTATCATTAGTAAAACGATTAAGAGAATGTTCTGCTGTGTTGTTCCAAGAATAGATGCTCATAATTCACCTCGCTACAATGCTGTATGGACATACAGTAACTGTATATTTATACAATATCAAGGCTATTTTTACAAAGCGCTTCGCAACTTTTCGGTTTTTATGTGAGTTCTACTTGGCATTTTTAACTGAAACTTTAAAATCGATTAAACATAATTATATGTAAAAACAATTGTTTTTAATTGTTTAGGCTTCAAGGACGATAGTACTTTTTTTATTCATAAGGAGATGAAAAAGTGTCATTACAAAACGAAAGAAGTTCCCTTTTGCAACAAATTTTGAGCAAATTTGGGGTACTAAAAAAGAAGAACCATTTTGGTGGATATTGTTTGTGTATTGATAGTGCACTTGTTGGATTGGTATTGGATGACCAGTTTTATGTACGAGGGTGTCTGTTTTCTCGCAGTTACTTTGAATCTGTGGGATTCGAACGGTTGGTCTACAGTAAAAGGGGTATACCTTTAGAGATGCGATATTATCGACTCCCTGAAGATGTTTGGTGTGATTCATCAATATTGAGTCATATTATCGAGCTTGCTTACCGTTCGGCGATAGAGGAAAACCAACAAAAAGAATCGGCGGCTGTTCGTATTAAAGATTTGCCTAATATGAATATGGCAATGGAAAGAGCATTAGGTAAAATTGGCATTTTCCATGCCGAGGAGCTGGCATTGATTGGCGCTAAAGCGTGTTTTTTGAAGTTAAAACAGCACGGTAAGCAAAGACCAAGTGTCAAGCAATTGATTGGATTGGCTGCGGCAATCGAAGGTTGTCACAGTGAAGTATTACCTTCTCAAACCCGGCAAGAGTTGATTAACTGGTTTAACAGCGTGAACTGATTTTCAGTTTACCTATGAAGATAATTGCGGGCATTGACTACTGGTTAGTTTTAATGCCCGCTCATCAGTTTATTTTATGACAAACTGATTTGTTTAATCATTGATTTTATCTCAGGAATTAATTCGATCAGTAACTTAGTTTGCTCCATGATTAAAACTGTTTTTTCATCGTCATCACTGGAGGCGTGGTCAATGCGTTGGAGCAAACTGACTCTTAATCGCTCTGATTTTTCATCAATAATTGCTGGATCTAACGATGTGACTTGAATGGATGATTCGATGTAGCAAATCGCATCGTTTAATAATGTTAAGTTTGCATCGTTTTGCATTTTTTCTCGGTGGGCACCGAGCGCTGAAATATAACCCAGTAATGTATGGTTCAGACACAATAAACGGAATGCCTGTTCTTGTGTAATTTGGTATGACTTAGGATCAGAAGCCATATTTGAGACAACGGAGGCAAACTCTGCATCAGAGTTGTGAGCATCACGCCTCGCAATACGGTACTCCAAACTATTATCTTTGCCTTGATAATACTGTTGTAAAATAGCGTCTAAGTAACGGCAGTTACTATCCATCGTCTTTTGAATCACTTGGGGTAATTGTCGAAACTTCCAGTCAGGCCAAATGAAACTAACGGCAAGCAGTGCAATGAAGCAACCAATTAAGGTATCGATGATTCGAGGCAAGGCGACCTCAAACCCTTCACCCAGTAAATTGAAGCAAAAAAGCACAAGTAATGTAATAAATAGTGTGGCTTGAGCGTATTGGCTGCTACGGAACATGAAAAATAGCAATCCAGTGACCACGATTAAGGCGAGCTGCCCTTCAATAGATGGCACGATATTAAGTAGTGGTAAGCCAATCGCAATCCCTAATAGGGTACCAATAATTCGCAGTGCAAGGCGGCGCTTAGTGGCATTATAGTTGGGTTGGCAAACAAATAAGCTGGTCAGTAGGATCCAATAGCCTCTTTCTAAATCAAATAGTTGAATAATCAGGTAGCCAGTGCAGAGTAAAACAGACATTCTGACCGCATGACGAAAGAGGGCAGATTTAGGCGTCAAATGGTGTTTGAAGCGCGTAAATATATCGCGAAGACCTGAAATTGACTCATCTGCTAACTGTTCAATTTGCTTATTATTTTGTTGCCCTGTAGCTTGATTCAAACTCAAGCTTTTCAATTGAACATCAATACCTTTCAGGTTTTTCAGTAAGTTTCGTAATGCTTTAATCTCGTGTAATTCAGGCGACTGTTGTTGTAACAGATGCAAGGAGTTTTCAATATAGGCGAATGTTCGTTCAAAACGAGGGTTGTGCTGATATTGTTTACGCCATATCACAGATTGAGCCACTTGTTGGCAAGCTCGCGCTTGCATGGTTAACAGGCGCTGAAAGCGAAATAAAATATCGCAGTGGCGTAAGCGGCGGCTAAGATGTTGATATTGAATGTGAGACGAACTTGCTCGTTCATGAATATCTTGGGCAACGAAGTAATACTGCAATGTATTGCGCGTACCTCGCTGTCCTCGGTCACCTTTCAATCTGCTGAGCAAGGCTATCTTTGCTTGATTCATCGTGCTGACTAACGTGCTGTTAACGAGTGCTAAGTCATAGATTGATTGCTGATAATCATCTTCGAGATCAGGGTCAAACAAGTTGGCTTTCGCATCGAGATAGGCGGAAAGTTGCTGATAACATTGTGAAATAGCATCTTGCAGTGGGCGTACAGGGAAAAGGATATGCCCGATTAGCGTGAGAATGTTGTACCAAATTGCCCCCGTTAATAAAAGCGCAGGCTGTATGTACCAAGTATCAAAAATAGGGACACCAAGCATGGTGTAAATTGCGATAAGTAGGGCGCCAAAAGCGATGGTCGCATAACGTTGTCCTAAGGCCCCAAGCAAAATAAACCCGCAGGTTGAGATAGCTAACCCAAAAAAGAATAATACTGGGTAGGGAAAAAGTAGCTCAATAGAGACGGAGGCAATTAAAAAACAGAGTAAAGTGATAATTAAATTTTTTATTCTGCCCACCAATCTGTCATCTAAGTCGGTCAGTGCGGCAGCAACAACACCCAATGTTAAGGGGATTGTCACTTTTGGCTCTAAGCCTAAAAGCCATGGGACCAAGGTTGTGCCTGTCAGCGCAATTAAGATTCGGATATAATATAAAATATGGCTGTTATATAGCACACGGCGATAACTGGTTAGCAGCGTTAGCACAAAATACCTCAGTGGTAAGACAAATCCTTATCTACATAGAATAACGTGTTTACGTAGAATAAAAAACTATTAGCAATTATGCTTTGATTATCTTCACGAATGATTTACACAGGTGCAGAACGTATGGAACTGAAATCGACACAGATTGGACAGCGCCTGGCTCAGCATCCCTATAATCGGGTTCGCTTACTTAATGCAGGCATCGAAGTTAGTGGTGAAAACCATCAATATCTTATTCCATTCAATGAATTAATTGATATTCGCTGCAAACGAGGGATCGTTTGGGGAGAGTTAGAGTTTGAGATTTTAGAGGAGCAAGTTGTTCGCTTACATGGCACGGAGTGGAAACAAACTCAGCGTTTCTATCATTTTTTAAATGAAAAATGGCAGCAATGGAGCGTAGAAATGAGTGAGGTTAGCGCTCAAGTCTTGACGTCATTAGCTCAGTCAATTATACAACAAACTCAACAAGATGCTTGGTTAAGCTTACGTAGCCTTCACGCCATTAAGGAAAAAATCACTCAGCAATTTTCATCGCTTCCTTTACCATTAGCGCGAATCCCCTTATTTGAAAATTGTGCGACACAATATCAATTGTGCTGCCAATGGCTACATGATAGTGAGCAGTGCCGAAATCTAAATAATCAAAATTGGTGCCAGTCAGTTTTAAGTCGTTATCACGATTTTTTCCAAAATATAGAATCTTCTCCATTAAATTATTCTCAATCTTTATCTGTCATTAATGGTGAGGATAATGTTTTAGTATTAGCCGGAGCGGGAAGCGGAAAAACATCTGTATTAGTCGCAAGGGCGGGATGGCTGTTATTAAGAGAGCTCGCGAAGCCTGAGCAGATATTGCTATTGGCGTTTGGACGTAAAGCCGCTGCAGAAATGAATGAGCGTATTCAATCTCGGTTACAGCAGCAAGAGATTGAGGCGAAGACATTCCATGCTCTTGCATTGCAGATTATCCGAGAGGGTAGCAATAAGTCACCAGTGATTAGTGAATTAGAATCCAACGCTGAAAAACGTCAGTCACTTTTATTAACGGAGTGGCGTGAACAATGCTCGAGTAAAAAGGCGCAGGCAAAAGGGTGGCGAGAGTGGCTTTCTGACGAGCTCCTTTGGGATATTCCAGATGGTGAATATTGGAATGATGAAAAAATTAGTCGTAAAGTCGTGATTCGATTAGAGCGATGGTTAAGTTTAATTCGCTCGCATGGCGGCAGCCAAAAAGAGATGGTTGAAAATACACCAGAAGAAATTCGAGATCGATTCCAAAAGCGCATTCGATTGATGGCACCGCTATTAAAAGTATGGAAAAACGCATTAAAAGATGAGGGCGCGATTGATTTCTCAGGGTTGATTCATCAAGCTGTCAATATCATTGAAAAAGGGCGCTTTATAAGTCCTTGGAAGCATATTTTGGTGGATGAATTTCAAGACATTTCGCCACTGCGTGCTAGGTTATTGCAGGCATTACGTCAGCAGAATAAACAGACATGTTTATTTGCGGTTGGGGATGATTGGCAGGCTATTTATCGCTTTAGTGGTGCTGAATTGGGTCTAACAACTGCATTTAAAACACATTTTGGTGACGGGGATTTATGTGCATTAGATACAACATATCGATTTAATGAGCGTATAGGCGATATAGCTAATCGTTTTGTTTTACAGAATCCTAGTCAGCTAGATAAACCTCTGAATAGCTTAATTAAAGGTAATAAAAAATCAGTTGTTCTATTGTATGAAGATGCATTGGAACGCTTGCTGGATAAAATGAGCGGCTATGTTTTAGAGGATGAAAACATCCTAATTTTAGCGCGTTATCATTATTTAAAGCCTGAGATTTTGAATAAAGCCGCCACTCGTTGGCCGAAGCTTAATATTCAATTTATGACGATGCATGCGTCAAAAGGTCAGCAAGCAGACCATGTTATTATTTGTGGTCTAAATGGGGGAAAAGAAGGGTTTCCCGCGCCGGCAAGAGAGTCAATTATTGAGGATGCGTTACTTCCTCAGCCTGAACAATTCGAGCATGCTGAAGAGCGTCGATTATTTTATGTTGCACTCACGCGTGCGAAACAGCAGGTATGGCTGCTCTATAATCCAGATAACCCTTCAGAATTTGTTGAGGAGTTGCGGCAGATGGGCGTTCCTCGCCAGAAAAAACCATAAGCGTGATGCTAAAAAACCTGCGTTATGAGATGAATAGCGCAGGTTTTTTTTATGTTCTCTGCAGATTAACTGGTGCGTTTATTTAAATAACTTTGATAGTCAGGGATCACAATATCAATTTCCTCGTCAAAGTAAGGAGACGTGATCAGAAAATCAGCGGTCGCTGGATTCGTTGCAACTGGAATATTCCACACAGTAGCGAGACGCAAAAGCGCTTTTACATCAGGATCATGAGGTACCGCATTGAGTGGGTCCCAAAAGAAAATGAGTAGGTCGATTTTCTGCTCTGCAATCATTGAACCAATCTGTTGGTCCCCGCCCATTGGACCACTCAACATGCCAGTAACAGGTAAGCCCGTTTCTTTACTCACTAAACTTCCGGTAGTGCCAGTCGCAAATAATTTATGTGAACTTAATTTTACTTTATTTTTGCTTACCCAACCGAGCAGCGATGATTTGCAGTGGTCATGGGCAACTAAAGCAATGTTCTTTGAAGCTGAGATTTTACGAGTGGTGGATTCCATGAGTTTCCCTTAAACAAGATAAGTGTCACGCATCTTAAAAATTGAGTGAACAAACAGGTACAACATATATCATAATGTATATGAATAGTTTACTGGTTTAGGAGATATTTTGATGAGAGATCAAGAAATTGCTGAAATTTTAAAGGGTGTAAAGACAATCGCTCTTGTTGGTGCAAGTGATCGTACAGACCGTCCAAGTTATGAGGTCATGGAGTATCTTCTTCACCAAGGGTATCAGGTTATTCCTGTTAGCCCTAAGTTAGCTGGGCAAATATTATTGGGACAACAAGTTTATGCGCAGCTGAAAGATATCCCCCAGTCTGTTGATATGGTTGATGTTTTTAGAAACTCAGAAGCTGCTGTCGGTGTTGCTCATGAAGCAGTAGCCATTAAAGCCAAAGTTTTATGGCTACAAAAAGGGGTGATTAGCGAAGAAGCGAAAAAAATCGCGACGGATGCTGGGCTGCAATTTGTCATGGATAGATGCCCAAAACAAGATATTCCTGCGCTAGGTTTAGAAAAATAAGTGTTGGCGTTGTAGAAAAAGGGACGTAAAAAAATAAAGCAGCTGGTGGGCTGCTTTACTGGATTGCGTTCATGATCAGTTACGTAGACGTGGAGCTTGCAATTGGGATCTTATAGATTCTGCTAACTCATCCATAGATGGTTGTTCCGGATGGTCATCAGTCATCTCATAAGTAATTTGTGCTTCTGCTAGATAAGTATGAACCGCTTCCCCATTGTCATCTTCCATGACAACATGATACCAAGGCAGATCGCGTAATGTACTGTTGGATGCAATGTCATCATCATGTGGTTGTTCGAGTGAGTATTCAGGATCAACATCAACAACTACCCCGAGGTAGCCGAGAAGTTTATGTCTGACTTGTTGCCCGATGCCATATTTACTGGTGATCATCATAGCGACCTCCTTAAAAGCCTTGCTTGTACTGTAAACTACATGTGGGCAGTGCCGTGCGTTTTCAAGCCAATGTTTGGACAATTACTTATAACGCAATACACTGTCTTTGAAGTCATAACGAAAAGCAGTGCCTCAATAATCAGATTATCTGCTGAATGAATAAAAAACAACTGTGCCAGAGGGTTTTAATTAATTAAGTCATGACATCGGAGGCTTATATGGCAGCAACAGGTCGTTATTTCTATATTTATGGACGAGTTCAAGGTGTTGGGTTTCGTTACCAAACGTATCATTGGGCGAATCAGAATGGGATAAAAGGATTCGTTTATAATCGGGATGATGGTAGCGTGAAACTGGCTATTTATGGTTCCGAGCAGGACATTCAATTTGTAGACGAATGGTTAAAAGCCGGCGGTCCGCCAGGTGCGAAAATTGATCATTATTTTAGTGAAAACTGGCATACAGATCCAATAGCGGATTTTTCGGTCCGCTATTAGTGATTAAATACATTTTACTGGTTTAGGAAGACCTGCAAGTTTTGTTGCTTGCTTGGCAGGTCCTTTTGGAAACAGTCGATATAAATAGCGGCTGTTACCTTTTTCTTCCCCAAACTGCTGAGAAACGGCTTTAACCAGCATTCGGATCGCGGGTGAGGTATTAAATTCTAAATAGAATGCGCGAACGAAACGGATAATTTCGAGATGCTCATCAGTGATTTCAATCTCTTCTTGCTCAGCTAGCAAAGGAATAAGATCTTCACTCCATTGTTGGCTATCAAGTAGGTAGCCTTGTGCATCTGTTTCAATTTCTTGATTATTAAAAACCAACATACTTAATTTCTATCCAAACAAAAGTAGACCGCAAATTTAGCAAAAAAACAGCAATAACCCAAGTAAACCCTGCGAGGTTAGGAAAAAATGTTGATAATTTCATCCATTGAACTCATGTGCGCTTATTTTTAAAGCGAACGAACAAATTAGGGGTTTACATTGAAAGCGCAGATGATTATAGTGCTCGTCATTGCGGAGGGGTGGCCGAGCGGCTGAAGGCAGCGGTCTTGAAAACCGCCGATGGGAAACCATCCGAGAGTTCGAATCTCTCCTCCTCCGCCATCTTCACTTCTAGTAACGTCCTCCAAAGTCTTCCAATCTCAAGTAAATAAAG
Organism: Providencia sp. PROV209; assembly: GCF_028479485.1. Classification (NCBI taxonomy): domain Bacteria; kingdom Pseudomonadati; phylum Pseudomonadota; class Gammaproteobacteria; order Enterobacterales; family Morganellaceae; genus Providencia; species Providencia sp. PROV209. The sequence continues at coordinate 112,895 of NZ_JAMPNR010000002.1, forward strand.
CATTCCAACTAAATTTCATTATTCCAACGTCTACTAGCGTATATTGCCCCCCCAATGAAGCTAACCGTTACTCCAGTAAGCCTAAAGAAAAAGACTACAAACTATCTGATGGTGGTGGACTGTATCTATTGGTTAAAACTAATCCATTTTTAATTTGTGTCACATTGGGATGTTAGGTAGCTGATACCCGTAATTAAAATGTATTTGGTTTATAACGTAGCGAACCGATTATTCGATCCCAAATTTCGACCATTTGAATATCACTGTATGGAGTGAGTTGATCTTGGTTACTCATAAGAATGTGTAATTGAGGGAGAGTTAAAGAACTCGTAGCTTCATTAGCGTAAAACGTAAAGAAATAATAGGGTAAATTGGGGATTCTTTTATTTTGCTCTTCCGAATAAACTTCTTGTTCTCCTTGAATCAACCATTCTTGAGATGGGATATGACTTGGTAATAGCTCACCTTTTTTGATTGTTTTTCGATTGTATTGCCTTATGGCCTCGTTGATCCCTGCGCTTCTGCCCAATAACGTATCACCAGAATCGGCAATACTATTATCTGACTCAACCGAAAATGTGAACCCTTTCAATTCGTAAAGAAAAGCGACATCCTGCTTCGGTATTTCGTTACCATCTAAAATAAAGCCATTGGGGATACAAACACCTTTCTCAGTTGGAATTTCATGATCTAAACGCCCTTGCAGTCGAGAAATTAAAGATAGCATCGCTGCTAATTTTGAGGGCTTATCATTCATCTCTGATTCTGAAAAGCCTGCATTTTCATATGTTTTTTTTCTGCTTGAATATTTATTATCCGATAGGTCAAGTATTTCGATAGAAATAATAAAAGCAACATGGTCAGTATAAACATGAGCTTCTAAAACACGACTTAGATCACTTATCCCTGGAATATTTCTATCAAAAATAACCCCTTTCCCATCGGGTAATTGAATTATTTCTTTTAGCATCGGGGCATTTTCAGTGCTGGTTTTCCATTCCCGCAATTCCGCTTCACGTAACGCAATGCGCTGTTTGAAAGCGGGTGGGTAGATAAACAAGCTTTCCAGTTTAAAATCACCGATAGAAATACTATCCCTAAGTTTATTATTGAATGATTCAGGTACATCAATGATATAGCGCCCAATACACTGAGGTTTCGTTTTTTCAAATAATGTTGCTATCACAGTATGTTCCTTGTCTGTCAATTCTGTCTGGGCTAAACCTATTGTTGAACTCCACCCAAGACACATAATTATCCCAATAAAGGTGATACAATTTTGCATATAACGATTAATCTGCAGCACGAATATCCACCTCTTGTACCATTTTCACTATCGCTCTTAGGGTAAATCGTATCGCATCCCGATTTCTAATATCCGGAAGACTATCGACCGCATAGGCGTTTTGATGGTCAACATTGGTTGCCAAACTACTTTTGACAGACAGACTACTGTTGATATCAACCAAAGATTCAACAGGGACAGTACCGTCACCAGCACCTTGAGAGGAGATCAATCGAAATTGGGTATATTGATAAGAACTGCTGTCGTATTCCCCTACGGTATTTTTCACCTCATTTTCGCCGGAATACACAATGCGTTGGTTATTTTCGGGATTAAAAACAAAAGGGCGCCTAGGTCCTACTTTCAATGGCACAATTTTTTCTACACCCCACCGAAGCGTATTATCCGATTCCACTTCGGTTCCATAAAAAACGTAAGAATTAGGGTGATATTGTTTTTTTTCTTGGTGAGCCATAAAATCCCTGATCTTAGTGTCCATTAATTTAGTATATTTTCTCCAATTATTTTCAATAATTGAAGGATCCCTATCTAAAATGTCAGGGTCATACAAACTCCACCACACATCTTTGCGTAAATAGATTTCGTTAAAGGGGTCGAATGTGCCTGTATTGGTATCAACCATCGAAGGATAGCTCCCCCCACCGTCAATAGACAACCAGGATGAGCGATACCGAGGGTATGGTAGAAGTTGCAAGGGAGCAGGGGCAGCCGCAAGTACAGACATAAGTTCTTTTGCGGTTGCGCCTAAGACTTTTCCCGCCATCCCTTCCTGAGCCGCGCCCACTTTCATGCGTCGATACGCGGCGGGTGATCCTAAATCAGGGATAACACCATGCACTACGCCTAAAACTTTGTCTTGGCATCCTTGAAATGCTCCTTCAGGGGGATTCATCGCATAACGGGCAATTAACCCCCCCATGGAATGGGTCAAAATAATGACTTTTTCAATGGCTAAACCATATCCATGTCTATACTTATAAGTCTCTAAGACCTTATCTATATATTTCGTAAGATTAGCGGCAGAGATGGCATTATCTTCAAGCCAGTTATAACCAAAGACATGAACCGAAAATAAAAAGCGTTCAAAATGTGTTAATTCTTGTTCAGTTAATAACGATTCATTGGTTCCGCCAATGGGCTTATTAACAAGTTGTCTTAATACCCCTGTCGATTTATCGCCGTGATCTTGAATCGATTTGGTTTTATCCCTTCTCTTGAGGTTAAACATATCTTGCTGCCAATCATCAAGCAACGCGGATTGTAGGACATCCAGAAACGTCCCATAACTTAAAAAAAGAGCCTCCCCCCAACCACGATCTTTTCGTTTCGGTAACATGAATCCATCATCACTGAATGACGTATTATCTTTGCGAATATCAACAAATGCCGAATTATCACTTTGAATATACTTACCGCGATTATCAACCGTCGTAGAATCAACACTTAATATTTTTCGCCGTTCTTTTCCGCCTAAAGAAGCTAGATAAAGCGTATCCATCCCCATGTATTTATCCGCTCGCCAAACGGGATCTCCATTTTTTTTATTTTTAAGGTTAGTCCCCATAATGCCAGGGATAAAAATCACAGGAATAACTTTCCTTGGTGGTAAAATACACTTTGCTTCAGCGTTGAGGGATTTGTGTTGAAGCTGGATATCAATCCAATGGCATTTTCCATTTTCATCCCATTGCGGTAGGTGATAGGAAACATGTTGGCATTCGCCAATGTAGGGCGAATTTTTTTCGGACATGATAACTAATCCTTTTGAATTATCGTGGGGTAAATGAGGATATCTTAATTTAACTTAAGTTTCATGTCATGAAATCGAATTTTTTACTGTTGATAAGAATTAATGGGTATTAAGTGGTGAAATTAATTAATCAATATTACTTGTCTAATCTAGTTTGAACAGGGTTTTAGTTGAGTAAAAAGTGTGAAGTACATTGAGAATCTCATAACTGTTTTATTTGAAACTGAGTAATTATTAGATGGATTTGGATACACAGAAATGCTACAGCAAATCTAAAAATTGCGCATAATTTTGCGCAGCAACTTGCGCAATACGATGCTAAGATTTGCTAAGGTTTTTTAAAATTTTCGCAGAAAAATTGCGAATTGACCCCAAGTTTTACGGAGGTAAATAATATTTTGTGTACTGGATAAATCATCATGCCAATAAAGCAATGTCCACCAGCCACGACTAAACGTGTGAAAAATAAATCTAAACCGGGGATCATTTCTGTGATTAGTGGAGTTGTTATCAAAGCACCGGAACGCGGAAAAACAGTTAAGGGTAAAGTCTATGCAACGATGACAATCGAGTCTGTCAGTGAGAGTCGTAATTCTTACCCTCTTAGGCTGGTGGCTTTAGATATTGAGGCGATTGAGCTGATGATGTGCAAGCGTGGCGATAAAGTGACGGTTAAGGGGTCCTATGGTTGGTTTAATGGCTATCAGTTATCAAGGGCTAGATTGATACAGTGAACAAGCAAAGCTGAATCTAGCTTTACTTGTTTTGCTAAAAAGTTAGATGGTTATGTTATTTTGTTTTAAAAAGTCATCAAGGGGGGAGCCAATGCTTTCAGCTATCTTTGTATAATGATCTGTTAGTATTTGAGTTCTTTCAGATTCATCATGAGCCATTAAAGTAATTACCGTGGTAAAAATATTAATGTTGTTGCCATATCTCGTATGCAAGTGAGCAATGAAGGCTTTTTTTATTTTGCCGTCAATTACTTGCTCTTGAGGTATTCCGATATTGGAGCTATGCATAAATGCTTCATCACATATTTTGCGGTATATGCTCTCGTTTTCATCTATAAATTGTTGTAAGCATTCATTGAAAAGTTCTGCGTAAGTTCTCATTGCCTTAACCTTAATATTAAGTTTCGCTGTCCTCGCATGCCATTCTAATGATCGGCGGAATAACTTAACTAGAAATTATTGAGTTTGTCCCGGTAATCGTAATAATAAATGTATGGATTGATGATTTTTTTGCAATGTTACTATTTTATATTTCATAAAAGTTAGGAACTAAAAACGGTATAGCAAAGCTCTTGGTTGTATAGAAAATTGTATAGAATTAAAGTTTTTATTTAAAAAATCTTTATTTATTAATGTGATGGATTGCATGTATTGTTCTCTCCTCCGCCATATTCACTTCTAGTAACGTCCTCCAAAGTCTTCCAATCTCAAGTAAATCCAAATTCGTCAATAAAATCCTATTATCTCAACGTCTACTAATATCTTTCTACACGTCTAAAACCTATTGCACCGTTTTTGTATATAAATTAAGTATTGGTGAGTACCTCATTAGGAGAATTATTGTTTAAATATGTGATTTCTCTAAGAATAAGAGTCATTCCGATAAAGTATACTTAAAAAAAATTGGAGAAATACATGAAAAAAATATTAATAGCTGGGGTAATCTTGGGGTTTTCAACAGCGTCATGGGCAGTGCCTAATATATGGTCAAGTAGCTTTGCTCAAGGCTATTCCGAATACAGCCTCACCAACGAATCTAATGATTCCGTCATCATTGCATGCAATGTTGGCGCGGGAGAGGGATTTGATAACGGAGTGTCAGTTTATCATGATGGTCAACAGTTAACTGGGGATATATCATTTCTAATTGATGATGAAGCATACTACATACCTGAAAACACAACGACGAGGAATGGTGCCAATGCGTGGGTGAGTTTTACTGATGCGATAAAAAAAACATCAACATTTGAAGTATACGTAAATAACAAACCAGCAGGTAAATTCACATCTTCACCTAAAAACCACAAGAAAACGTTTAGTGATTTTGAATGCGATCCAATGTGGTGATTAACCGTTATTATTTATAATCTATTTCAGGTTTAATGTGGGCGAGTTAATCAGTTAAGATCGCCCATGAGTACATTCATAATGTGCTAAATTTTTTTGTTTAATCCAGCTTATCTGGAAGATCCTCGCCATGTTTCTATGCCGAATGCGTCTCGTTATAACCGCTTTATTCTGATGACTAGCCTGGTTAAATAGAGCTTGAGTTTCAAGTAGGTAGATGAAAGATAAAACTTGAATGTATCCAGAGTTATACGCTTATTGGCTAAGTGAATGCGTATTATATCAGTGCGTCAAAATATATTTTTAGGGGGATGTAATGCCAGATCTGATTGTGTTACGTGAGCTGTTAATCTCAAGCGTTAATTATTTACAGCTTTTTCTTGAGGCAATATCAGTAACGTGCGTTGCTATAGGGCTGGTGAAAACACTGTATATTCTAATTACAGTTAAGAATGGCAGAGTTGCTCGTTTTTATTTCGGCAACTGGCTGGCAATGGCTTTAGAATTTCAACTTGCAGCGGATATTTTACTCACGACCGTTGATCCTGATTTAGATAGTCTCATTAAGCTGGCAATTATCGCTGTGATTAGAACGTTCTTAAATTACTTTCTTGCCAAAGAGCTAGAGCACAACCCTTTAGTTGAAGAATCGAAGGGAAAAACAAGTAAGCATCAATAGCCTGATATGATGGATGTTAATGTGGCGAGTTTATTTGTTATGCAGTAGCGAAAATATAAATTTAAGTGATTGTACAAGGCGCAAAGAGTGAACTTTCACCTTGTACGATGGCTTACTTTAAATAGCCAATACTGAATGCCAGCCCTTTCATGATTTTGGTATTAATCATGCTTAATTATTCTTATGAGTAAAGTCGTCACTCACAATTTTTTGAGTATGGATTATCAATACCTTATTTAGCAATCATCACTTTAATTTAACCTGTTAATAAATAAATGGTTTTTAATTGAAGAAAATCCTATAAATATACAATTTTTTCCAAATCATTACCTTAATGCACTACTTTTTGACAGTTGAATAGGTTAAAACTAGATTCTAATTTAAGGAGAATATGATGAAAAAACGGTTATTTTCAAAACTATTTATCGTGATAGCATTGCTTACTACCGCCTCAGTACTCGCTCAAACACTCGATATGAGTGGCGGATATCAGAGCACGAAAATCGAGTATTTACTCAAAAAAAATAAAATACAAGATAATGGTGATATTGAATCAATGAGAGAAGACACCGAAAATAATAGTATTTCGTTAATTGAAAAAAACTTAGATCGTCGGTTTAATAATCGCCAATTTAGAATTGATCATAAATAGCTAAAAATATGAATACTATATTCTTTATGATTATCAAACAGTATTTTTGATTCCAATTTTATAGTATTGATATTTTACAGCACTGCGGTTGTTCTTGGTAAAATGACCCTCTAGCACTGTTTTTGTTTTATCACTGAATCAAGCATCGTGTCATATTGCACGGCTTAAGCCATATTATGGAAATTGAGCACTTATCTAATGCCGAGTGTTAATGCTATCCCATGAGCATTATCGCTTGATAAATAGCCGATTCCAGCTTGTACTTTTACTTTGCTACCATAAATATTCATGGGAGTTTCTAATGCTAGCGAAGTATTATTAATAAAGCCGAATGATAGCTCTCTATAGTTATTTCCATAGAACCCACCGATGTCATTTGATAAGACTAGACTGAAATTCCTGCCATTTAAGTGGATTAGGTCAGTCATGACATATTCACCACCAATAGACCATGTACCTGTACTGCTATTGACGTTAAGTTGTTTTTCATTTTTAAAACCGTTCGCAAACATATATGCCAAATGTCCGTATATATTTATTTCATCATTATTGTCCAGTTTATTGGTGTTTTTTAGTCCAACTTTAGGTGTTACGTGAAATGAGTTGAGATCCCAATCTAATAGACCTTCATCACGTAATATTTCTCTCATTTGCTGACTACCATGAAATGAGGATTTATTACTCATATTTGCATAACCGAATTCAAGCTCGTTTTCTACGCTAAATCTTTCATTTATTTGGTAGGTAACTTTGGGTGCTGCCGAGATACTAAAAATATCCCACCGAGCACGTAGGCTACCGACAGAATCCACATTGACGAGAGAAGATTTAACTTTGAGGTAATTACCTTTTAATTGCATAGAAAAGGAATAATCATCTTTTACATAAAGGTTTTTGAATTCATAGGGTAAAGAATATTTTTCATAGTTAAATCCGTCAGAATTCAGTTGGGAAGCACTAATGTCATCGGTTAATGAAAGCGCGAGCAGTTTTGCGTAACCTGAGTTTAAGTTTTCATCACTATAAGCACTATTTGTAAAAATGATACAAAGCAAAAGTAATTGTCTAGAAGATAATAAATTCATTAGTCATGCCCCTTAAGTGAACAGTAAAATAACAAGTTTTTTTATTTTTCATTTGATTTTCAAGTTGTTATTGTAACTTTTCATTGAAAAAACAAAATAATAACGGTGAATAAATTGAGATAGTCAAGAAACGCGCTAGTGCTATATTACATTAACTTGCAGTAAAACAAATTAAACTCAACATAGCTATGATAATTATTTATTATCAATGTTATAGATTGCCGGCATGATTTCCTGTTCCACGAGATTAATTTGCTGGGTGTTTTTCTGTTTACGGTCATGTTGATGTATAAATCAACTGGTTAGCTTCATTATTGACTTTTAAGCAAAAGATTATTGAGCGAATGACTATTTTTAAAATAGTCCTAATGTCCTATTCTTTTTAACATCAAGTTGTCAAGAACATGATTAGTTCTGATAGTTAATATGAATAAACTTAAGAGAGATAACACAATGACTGTTCCTATGATGGGTGTTGGTACGTTTCGTTTAAAAGATGATGTTGTGATTGCGTCAGTAAAAAATGCATTAGATGTTGGGTATCGTGCGGTTGATACGGCTCAAATCTATGAAAACGAAGCTGCTGTTGGGCAGGCAATTGCTGAAAGTGGTATTGCACGCGATAAACTCTATATTACAACCAAAATTTGGATTGAGAATTTAAGCAAAGATAATCTGATTCCAAGCCTGAAAAAAAGCCTGAGCGACTTACAGACAGATTATGTCGATTTAACATTGGTCCACTGGCCATCTCCAAATGATGCGGTTTCTGTTGAAGAGTTTATGCTTGCGTTATTAGAAGCGAAAAAACAAGGTTTAACTCGTGAAATTGGTGTATCAAACTTTACCATTCCATTGATGGAAGAAGCGGTCGCAGTTGTTGGTGCGGAAAATATTGCCACCAACCAAATCGAATTATCACCTTATCTGCAAAACCGCAAAGTGGTTGAGCGAGCAAAAGAATTAGGTATTCATATTACATCTTATATGACACTGGCTTACGGCAAGGCATTAAAAGATGACGTTATCCAGTCTATTGCTCAAAAACATAACGCAACTCCCGCTCAGGTCATTCTGTCATGGGCGATGGGTGAAGGTTACTCTGTGATCCCATCATCAACCAAGCGTGAGAATTTAATCAGTAACCTAAAAGCCATAGAATTACAGCTTGACCAAGAAGATCGTGATGCAATTGCAAAACTGGATTGCAATGATCGTCTCGTCAGCCCTGAAGGCTTAGCGCCTAAGTGGGATTAACGATTATTCCTGTTGGAAAGCCATAATCATGGCTTTCCAATCTGGTCTAAATAGGTCGTCAGGCAGTCAATAAAAGCGCGAATTCGTTGGCTGACGACCTTATCGCTGTAATAGACAGCATGAAATGGCAATGGAATAGGCAGAATCTCATCAGGCAATAATTCAATCAATTCTCCACGTTTAATCCCTTCGTTCACCATAAAGTCAGACAAACAAGCAATTCCTTCGCCATTAACACACAATTGCAATAATGTTTCGCCACTGTTTGATGATATTCCATCAGCAACATCAATTAATAGCCCATTTTCGGTGTTAACTGGCCAAGTATTGAGTGACGTTGGCTCTGTAAATGTTAGGCAAGTATGGTGGCGTAAATCGGCTACAGACGTGATTTTTTCGGCTGTTTCAATATATCGGGGTGAGGCCACTATTTTACGGTAACTATTAAATAAGGGGCGGGCACGCAAACTTGAGTCTGCTAACTGTCCAGCCCTGATTGCAATATCCACTTTACGTTCAATTAAATTAACAAATGTCTCAGAAGAGACGAGTGATAATTCAATGTTGGGATATTGCTGCCGAAAAATAGCAACAAACGGAATAAGGAGATGCAAAGTGACTGGCGTTGCTGCATCAATACGCAATAATCCTTTTGGCGAGCTTTGTGTATCAAGGAGTTCATCCTCAATGGTTTGCATTTCCTGCAACACATTTTTCATTCGTTGAAAATACAGTTCACCTTCCGCAGTAAGATCAATTTGTCGAGTTGTTCGTTTGAGTAAATTGACGCCCAATTTCTCTTCCAGCTTTTTGACCGTTCGGCTGACCGCAGAGTTGGCGATGTTTAGCTTATCCGCGGCTTTTGTGAAACTTTTTTGTTCAACGACTTCAATAAATACATGTGCTTCGTCAGATGTAGCCTTCATTCAAAGTTCCTTTCAGATCTGAGGTGCTTAACGCGTGCCAGCTCATATGATCAATAAAAAATGCGTATTTCGAGAGGGATGATAATACAGTGAGGGTGTGCTTGTCGAAAAAACCAACGTATACGTTTGATGGTGTACGTTGGATGCGTTGTTTTATCGAATCTAACAACAAGTAACACAATACTAAATAAAACAATAGCAAGTAAAACGACAAGGTATTAAAAGGTCACTACCGTTTTAATGTGAGCGTTTTCACTGTGTAATAGCGCTTGAGGAAGTTGCTCTGATGAAAACGTATCGGGAATAGGACATATTAAGTCGCCCGTCATTATTTGTTTGATTAATGCTTCTCCTGCCAGCATTAATTGTGTTATTGCAAGTGGTTCGCCAAACTGATGAATGGCTGCCAGGGCAACTTCGTGATAAGAAATGGCGGTTGTAAATGCAGGATCAACAGGCGATTCAATTCGACCTAATATAGACACAATATGTCCATTCGCTTTGAGGTGCGGAACTAATAAAGAAGCATATTCGGGACCCGTGGCATCAAAGATAGCAAAATAGGTTTTATCAACCTTCGAATGTTGCTTAAATATTTGGTTAATTCCGAGTTTTGCCGCGGTGTCTTGTGTGGCACTCGCAGAGATAACATCGACAAGGAAACCTCGTTGTCGCAGGATCTGCACCAGAAATTGATTAACCGCACCAAGCCCTGAAACTAATACGCTTTCTCCGTTATTCACGGGAACTTTTTCAGCGGATTGCCAGGCCGTGAGTAATGGGCATGGCACCGCTGCCGCTAATGAAAATGACATTTCTTCCGGTATCATCATCACACTATTGGAATTGAGGATGGTATATTGGGCAAAACTACCGGGTTTTAACAAAGGGGCATGGTAGCATACTCGGTGGCCAATCAGCTCAGGCGCTACATTATGTCCAACAGACACAATAATACCGGCTCCATCAACGCCTGGGATATGCCCCGAAGCCCAGTTGAGAGGGTTACTCTGGATAAATTTGTAGTCAACGGGGTTTATGCCTGCTGCGGCATTTTGTATTAAGATCTCATTATCCGCTAATTCTCTTGTTATCGAGGTACGTTGGATAACGGAATGCTGAGAGGCATCATATTGCCAGCTATCGTATTCTATGCTTTTTATCATAATATTCTGATTTATATTGGAAATAATAAAAAGCCTCTGTTTGATGAACAGAGGCTATTGTGAGTCACTTATTTGGCAGTCGGGTAATCGATATAACCCGCAGCACCACCACCAAAGAACAATTCTCTTATTGGTTCATTCAGCGGAAGGTTATGTTCTAATCGATAAGGTAAATCTGGATTGGCAATAAATGGACGCCCAAACCCTATCAAATCAGCTGAACCTGATGCTAATGCTTGCTCTGCACGCTCCACAGTATATTGCCCTGAGTAAATCATTGTGCCGTGGAAAACAATACGCAATGCTTCTTTAAAGGCCATTGGCATCACTGGCGCATCTTCCCAATCTGCTTCGGCGATATGAATGTAGGCAACACCTATCTCATTTAAGACAGCGGCAGCGGCAAGATAAGTTGCTTCTGGTGTCGCATCTTCAGAGCCCATCAGCGTGGTCAATGGTGCTAAACGAACGCCCACTTTTTCACTACCAATAGCATCGGAGACGCCTTGTGCCACTTCACGCAGAAAACGCAATCTGTTTTGCAATGAACCACCGTATTCGTCATCGCGTTGATTTTCTCGTGAATCAATAAACTGATTGATTAAATAACCATTCGCAGCGTGTAATTCGATACCATCAAAACCGGCTTCGATTGCATTACGAGCAGCTTGAACATAGTCTTGAACAATGCCTGCAATTTCTGCTGTTTCAAGGGCGCGAGGCATGGAGTGTTGAACCATCTCTCCAACGCCATCTTCAGGTCCACGACCTTCAGTATCCACAAAGACTTTAACCCCTTTAGCTTGAATAGCGGATGAGGAAACAGGGGCGGCATTATCAGGTTGTAAAATGGTGTGGGAAACGCGCCCAACGTGCCAAAGCTGTGCGAAGATTTTACCGTCCGCTTGATGAACGGCATCGGTGACTTTTTTCCAACCAGCAATCTGTGCTTGTGTGTAGATACCTGGCGTCCAAGCATAGCCTTGCCCTTGGCGACTAATTTGAGTACCTTCGCTAATGATTAGCCCAGCACTGGCACGCTGAGCATAATATTCAGCCATCATTTCAGTGGCGATATCGTCTTTACCGGCTCGTGAACGAGTCATTGGTGGCATAACAATGCGGTTTTTTAATGGTAAGCCACGTAAGTTATAATGCTCAAATAACATGATTCTGCTCCCGTATTTATCTCTTGTTAATCTGTCTTAAAACGTGATTAATTCATCACTACATGACAAAAATATAATCAATTGCAGATGTAAGATAAACATCACTCACTACAATACACTTTTGCGAAAAGTCGAATAATCACGATTCATCACTGCATTTTGAGACGAAGGGCATCTGGGGTGGGATTCGCGTTCTAGCGTGCGCCCAAGTCTTTGTAGATACCCAGTATGTTCAAGTTGGAATATTAGAAAATTAGCCCCTCATTACGGAAGGGCTAATTGTGATAGGCGAATTAGTTCGTTTGTGTTTTTTGCTGATGTGCATTTATCAAAACGATAATTAATGCTAAGGCTGCAATAATTGCCCCCATGACCGGAACATAGGCATAAGATAATCCGCCCGAAATCACAGCGCCTCCCGCAACGGCACCAATGGCATTTCCAAGGTTGAATGCACCAATATTCACGGAAGAGGCTAACCCTGGAGCTTCACTTGCCACACGCATCACTCGCATTTGTAATGGCGGGACAACACCAAAGGTAGCGGCTCCCCATATGACCATAGCGAACGCAGCACCTATTGAGTTTTGTGCTATAAATGGCATTAGTAACATGATGGCGGCAAGTAATAGTAAAAATCCTTTTAACGTCCCATCGACAGAACGATCTGAGAATTTCCCACCTAAATAGTTCCCAATTGAGAAACCGACACCAATCAGAACTAACATGACCGTAATCACGTCTGTACTCGCATCTGCAAGATACTCAAGTACTGGGGCTATGTAGGTGTACAATGTGAACATGGCACCAGCGCCTAATGCGGTTGTTAAGAGTGCAAGTAACACTTGTGGACGCATCAACACAGATAGCTCTTGTTTAACATTAGGACGCACGCCAGCATTGCCTTTAGGAAGTGATATCCATAGGAAAATCATCGTGATGACCCCTAAACCGGCGGTGATTAAAAACGACGAGCGCCAACCTATCGTATTCCCTATCCATGTCGCAGCGGGAACTCCCCCAATATTCGCGATAGTTAATCCCATAAACATCGTGGCAATTGCACTTGATTGTTTTTCTACAGGAACAACGCTTGCAGCAACGACGGCCCCTAACCCGAAAAATGCACCATGATTTAAACTGGTTAAAATTCGTGACAGCAATAAAAATTCATAATTGGGTGCAAGCGCAGATAAGACGTTTCCAAGCGTAAATATAGACATTAAAATAATTAGCGCTTTTCTTCTTGCCTGATGAGATAACAGTAATGTCATGACTGGGGCGCCCACCATCACACCAACGGCATAAGCGGTAATGAGCGTTCCTGCTACAGGGATAGAAACTCCAGTGCTATTTGCGATAACAGGCAGTAGTCCCATTGGGGAAAACTCTGTCGTGCCGATACCGAATGCACCGAGCGCAAGGGCAAATAGAGGAAGATTAATTTTCATTATTGTCTCGATAATAAGTTAGAAATATATGACTGAATTTCGTTAAGTATGTCACAAAAAATTGAGGGGTTAATTACCCAAATCAGCAAATGATTTCTATTAAAATCGCAATAATCAATGGAAGGATTGTTAGCGGTGTTTAAATGTGACTCATTGAAAGAGGGAGATAAAATGGCGTATCGTCCCTCATTTTATGGTGACTATTGGTGAAATTCTGGCAAGACAGACAGACTAATGTCTTCTAATGTTTCTTCTATTGGGCGCTCATTACGGCGAAATTGTAAACCAATGTGGTTAACACCTGCGGCTTTCATTGCGGTTAACTCTTTGATCAATCCATTTCGACCTGTTTTTACACCAAAACGGTGGCGTTGGATTGGCGCGTTTATATCATCAATAAAATCAAGATGAATAAAGCTGACATACGGCTTACTCCCCGCAACATTGCGCCATAGTTTAACCCTTTCGGTGTGATCAATTGGGGTACCTGGGTAGGCAAGCCAACCTTGCATATGTTGCCCAATCCATTCCGGCGATTGCTGAGCAAGTCCCGCGACAAATAATGGGATAGGCTGATGTTCCGGTAAAATTTGTACGCCAGTGGGTAACTGTGCGTCTTTTTTGCCAGTTAGAATATCAACATGTTGGCGGAATAATTTACCTCTATCAGGGTAGTTGACATCAAAAAGAGGATACTCAATCGATCTATCTCCACTCGCGACACCCAGTAATAAGCGCTCATGACTTAATGTTTGTAGTGTTGCTGCTGATTTTCTAACTAGCCAAGGTTGGCGTAAAGGCAGAACAATCGCGGCGGTGCCAAGTAAGATGTTTTCAGTGATCCCTGCGAGGTAACCCAGATAGGAAAATGGCTCAAATACCTGAGCAGCATCACCAAAGTTAGGGTCATAGAAAGGGACATCTCGTACCCAAGCTGCGCGATAACCTAACTTATCCGCCAACTTGATCCTAGATGCATGTTCTTTCATATCCGGTACGCCAAAAGGTCGATTTTCTTGTTGACGTTTTATTTGTCCTGTTGAAGACCAATCATTATCAAGGGGTAATTCGATACCAATAGAAAATGATTCATTTATAAATTGATGAGTATTCATAATTAACCTTAAATAAGAAATAGAGTTTAGATGTGATTATTTTCTGGATATGACATCTGAAGTAAATATGAATAATGACAATAATATTTTGCGATAAAAGCAAAGGTAGCGGCGTGGTACGTGTTTGGGAATTTTTTATTATAATTGATATGTCATTGTCTATTGTTTCTTTATAAAGAAAAGACTATTGCAAATAAAAGAACAATCATACATTAGTAACGTACTATATTAAAAATAACAGCTGTTTTATTTTTAATGAGGTTAGTGATGACAGAAAAATATTATTTCTTGGGTAAGTCATTTGAAATTGAAATGGATAACGGATTGCAAGTGAAAAACACTTATACGACTGACGGTAAAACCGTGACTATTGAGTTTTTAAATGGTGATTTAAAAGGTTCTATAATGCATGTCCCATATACTGCCAAAGCGGTAGATGGAGATAATTTTTTGATTTCTTGGCAAGAAAGCGACAATTCAACTGTTGTGCATTGTGATAATTTTTTACTCGGTAAGTCATACGCTTATTATACGATGATGAATGGTCAGTTCTTTGTAATGGAAGGTGTTATTACAGAGTTGAAATAAGTTTTTATTAAATAAAAAGCCCTGTAAAGGGCTTTTATTGTAATCGTATTTTTATTTAATTAATACTGCGCTGACTGTTGCATAATTTCCCATTCTTGCGCTTGTGATTTTATAACCCGAAGCACCTGCTTCTTGCGCTTTTTGCGCAATAATAGCTTCAGCAGAGGAAAGTGTATCACTCGTTGCGGTGACTGATTGAGCAAAAGCGCCGAATGAAAAAATAGACAAAGTCATAGCGGCTGCTAACATTTTTAATGTTTTCATTGAATAATATCCTTTAATTTAATTGACCTAATGATTTAGGCGATGAGTACAGTGTATTCTTTTTGTTGTTATTTAATAGTGTTAACTTCGCAATACTCTTTTCTTAAAAAGAGAATAATCGTTATTATTATTAAATATAGACAGATTAAATAAATTAAAAATTTGATTTTAATGCTTCTAAACCATCTTGATAAATACCCGTAAATAATTTTACTGCTTCTTCATCACTGACATTCACGGGTGTAAAACGTCCAGTCCATTCAACATGAGATACATGTTTATTTTCAGTTTCATGCACACTGATATTCGATAAATAATTAATGACAGGGAAGGGCGCTTGAATAATCGAATAACTATAATTTTTACCTGTGTGGTCAAACGCTTCTAACCGCTCAATGACAGTACCACCGTCTGAAGTGGTTAAGCTTCTCACGCGAGCGCCTTCACTCATCACACTTTTAGGTATAAACGGAAGCCAATCAGGAATCGAATCAAAGCCTCCCATTAATTGCCAAACTTGTTCAGGCGAAGCGGGAATTTCGATAGAAACCGTTGTATTAGCCATAATAATTTCCTTTGATTTTAAAATTCGTTACATTGCAAGTGTATCTACAACACCACCATCGACACGCAATGCGGCGCCGGTTGTTGCAGATGAAAGGGGGGATGCTAAATACACAGCAAGATTAGCCACTTCATCAACATCTGCGGCTCTTTGGATTATGGAGCTTGGACGTGCGCTTCTGACAAACTCATCCGCTTGTTCTCGAGCCGATAATCCAGATTTCGCCATAGCATCCGTTAGCATCTCTTTTAATCCATCGGTAAAGGTTGGTCCTGGTAGGATTGCATTCACCGTCACACCTGTTCCAGCAAGGCGCTTAGCGAGACCATGCGATACTGCGAGGTTAGCGCTTTTCGTCACACCGTAATTGATCATGTCACTCGGTATTGCAACACCCGATTCAGAGGAAACAAAAATGATACGCCCCCAACGTTGTGAAGCCATGTGTTGTGCGTAGTGACGTGACAAGCGCACACCAGAAAGTACATTAATATTGTAAAAATCTAACCATTCAGTATCTGGAACAGTAAAAAAGTCATTGCTGTTAAAAATACCCAAATTATTAATTAAGATATCGGCAGTCGGCTCTTGGTTAAATAACACCTTAGCACCTTCTTCTGTCCCTAAGTCAGCGATCACCGAACGTAATTTTGCTTCAGGTACGCCATCTTTAATAGAGTTCATGGCATTAGTGACACTGCTCTGGCTACGCCCGATGATCACGACCGTTGCACCTGTTTTTGCTAAGCCACGCGCAATACCAAGACCAATACCCGATGTTGAGCCGCTAACAATAGCGACGCGATTATTCAAATCTAATTTCATATCAATCCTTAAAGATGAGTAGGTTATGCGTACCTACTCATTGTTGCGCAATTAACGAATGGGTAACGGTGCGTTCGCGGCAATCAAACCTTGGCGCTGCATTTCCAACCAGAATTCAGCTGGGATTTTAGTGGCTAATGCGGCTAAATCATCCGCCATACGACCTGGACGGCTTGAGCCTGGAATCACAGCAGCAACGGCTGGGTTAGCTAATGAAAATTGCAATGCGGCAGCTTTAACATCAACATTAAATTGCTGAGCAATTTGATAAATTTTCGCCACTTGCTGATGAATAGCAGGAGAGGCTTTTTGATATTCAAAATGCTCGCCGCCGACCAATACACCGGAGCTGTATGGACCACCAACAACGATATCAACGTTGTGTTCTAATGCTTCGGGCATCAGTCGTTGAAGTGCACGACCGTGATCTAATAAGCTATAACGACCCGCTAATAAGAATGCATCTGGTTTTGGCTCATCTAGACCCAGCGTTAACTCACAAGGCTCGACGCGGTTAACCCCTAAGCCCCAAGCTTTAATCACACCTTCTTCGCGCAAACGAGTCAACGCTCGGAAAGCGCCTGTACGTGCTGTATTAAAATGCTCTAACCAGCTATCTCCGTAGAAATCTTGTGAAGGGTCATGGATCCAGACGATGTCAATACGGTCTGTTTTTAAACGTTTCAGACTATCTTCTATAGAGCGCAACGTTGCATCTTCAGAGTAGTCATTCAGAATTTTGTTTTTCAAACCATGTTCGAAAATACCGTCTTTTTCCCCGAAATCACGTTTTGCTGGATCTTCCATCTCATCTAGCATGATGCGACCCACTTTGGTGCTCAACACATAATCATCTCGTGAATATTGAGATAGTGCTTCCCCCATGCGGATCTCAGATAAACCGGAACCATACAGTGGTGCAGTATCGAAATAACGAATACCTAAATTCCATGCTTCATGTACCACTGCCAGTGCTTCATCATCAGGGATAGCTCTGAACATGTTACCGAGTGGTGCACCACCGAAACCAATTTGGCTAGGCAGTAGTTTTTTAATACTCATATTGTTATTCCTTAATAAATTAGATTGTTATCAGCAACATAATATTTCAGGACAGCGTGCCATCCTGTCGTGGTGGAAATATTAGGTTGATTTGTTCTGACATGATAGGACATAATTTATCTAACTTGAGACATTAAAGGAATCAACTATGATTGACCTGCGCCAACTCAACTACTTCGTTGTTGTAGCAGAAGAGGAACATGTTGGGCGTGCAGCGGAGCGTCTGCATATCTCCCAATCCCCATTAAGCCGCCAAATTTCTCAATTAGAAGAAAGACTTGGCTTAATGCTTTTTGAAAGAAGTCAGCAACGGATCCGTTTAACGTCTGATGGACAAACGTTTTTAACGGAAGCTCGTTCACTTCTCACTCACGCCAATCGCCTAGAATCTTTAGGTCGTCGCTTAGGTCGAGGAGAAGATGGTGGGCTATGTGTGGGTTACATTGAAAATGCCATGCATTCAGGCGTTCTACCTAGTTCTCTGAGTGTGTTGAGGGATTCGCGCCCTGATGTGCATATTGCGCTTTATAGTCAAACTCCAGAACGCCAATTAGAAGGGCTACGTCAACGCAGCCTTGATTTTGCAATGGTTGATACACCGCCTGAAGGTAAAGAGAGTGAGTTAGAATATTTTCAAGTACTCAATGATCATATGCTCGTTGCGATACCTCATCATCATCCTCTTGCTGAAAAAGCGGAGATCACCCCTGAAGACCTCACCGCCCAGCAGTGGATTTCCGTCTTACACAACAACGATAACTCACATTCGAGGGATGATTTTGTTGCTGCTTGTGTGAAAGCTGGGTTTCGACCGGATATTCGGTTAGAGGCAGAAGAACCGTTAACTGCATTAGGTCTCGTCGCTGCGGGTCTTGGCGTCACATTGATACAAAATGGTTTGCGGTATAATTTACCGAAAGGGGCTATTGTACGAGAGGTGCCTTGGATGAATATGACGACTCAGCTTTGGGCTGTCTGGCATAAGGCAAATTTACGCCCGTTGGTTATTCATTTTAGGGAGATCTTAAGTCAAATCCAACATGACTAAATTGATATGTTAAATCGAGAATATCAATAGCCACTTGGTATTGTGTGAAATGTGTTTTTCTATATACAAAATATGACGTCATCTATAGCCGCAGGTACCAATATGATTATTCAATGCTATAACGATAAAATAAATGAAAGCAAAATAGATGAATTGACTCGCTTATTATATGAATGTGTTCTTGGTGGTGCGAGCGTGGGGTATACCCATGCAGAGACACAGATTGATGACATGAGAAATTATTGGATTGGCGTTAATGGTGCATTAACAACACATGCGTTTAAGCTCGTGACGGTGGAAGTGAATAATCAAGTTGTCGCTACTGTAGGATTAGATTTATGCTCTAAATTAAATGGTAAGCACCGAGGTGAAATTTGCAAATTACTCGTATTACCTCGCTATAGAGGCAACGGTTTTGCAAAACAATTGATGAGTAGAGTTGAACAAATTGCGTGGGAATCAGGGTTAACACTTCTCACACTGGATACGGTGACTAAGGGAATGACGGTCAATTTATATCGCTCTTTAGGATGGCAGATCAGTGGTGAGATACCTCAGTTTGCATTATCAGTTAACGGCAATTTGGAATCGACGACACTGATGTTCAAGCTTAGGCCATAAAACTTAAATTCAATCTTATCCATTATTATTGATATGAAAATAGATATAAAACCCTACAAACCCAGTGATGCAGCAGAACTGCATAAAATATTTTATACCTCCATTCATTCTATAGCCGCTTCTTACTATACGAAGGAACAACTTGATGCTTGGGCACCAAAAATGTTCAAGGCTGAGGAATGGCAAAATAAAATGGATTTATTAATGCCATTTGTTGCTTATAGGGGGAATGAGATTGTTGGCTATGCGGACCTTCAAGATGATGGGTATATTGACCATTTTTTTGTTGCTCAGCCTTGTTGTGGCATTGGCACTGCACTGATTCATCAGATTATCAACGTAGCCCAATTTAAGAGGATTAATAAATTATGGGCTCATGTGAGCTTATCCGCTGAAATGTTTTTTAAAATCAACCAATTTGAAGTCATTAAGCGGCAGAAAGTGCCTGTCAGAGGAATGGTGCTTCATAATGCGGTAATGGTGAGAATGTTATAACGATGGTGGTCTCTTTATGGTGATAAACAATATATGGCGATCAACAATGGCTAATAATAAACCCTAATAAAAGCGTATTTTTTCATTACATAACATTCTAAATAATGTGGCTTATTTTCAGCAACCATTAAGCCTTGGTAAATGTGAAAGGAAACATTGCTATATTGATAGCTACCTTTTTGTGAATACTCCACCTCTAACGTTTTTGTTTCGTGATCATCATGCACGGAATTCAATTCTGATTCTGCAGTATATAGCCTACCCATATGTCATTTCTCACGCCTAATAGAGGTATTTAATGCCAAGATTTAGAGGTTTCTAGGCACTAACCAATAATATTGATCTCTAAATTAGACTAATTCATAACAATAAGCATTAATTGCTAATGAATAATAATCTAAAAAAGATGATTTTTTATGTATTATGTTTTTAAATCAAAAGGTTAAATATATCACAGTACTGCTGGATTAATTGCATGATTAAATTGGATTATTTTTAAAAGGTCAAAATTAACAAATAATATTTATAATTGTTTTTATGCAGTTTTAAAGATAAAAAAATGGAGTTGTGAATATAATAAACACTATTTACTATCAGTTTACGAATGATTAACAAATAATATAAAATAGAATAGTTTTTTATTAGTAATATTGGTCGTGTATAAGGAATCATGTCGAAATGGCAATAACTAGAAGAAAATTTATTATCGGTGGTTCTGTAGTCGCTGTGGCTGCAGGTGCTGGAATTTTAACACCGATGTTGACTCGCGAAGGGAGATTTGTTCCAGGTAAGCCACGTTTTGGCTTTGTAGAAGGTACAGAAGGTGCGTTACCACAACAATCTGATGTGGTTGTTATTGGTGCAGGTATTTTAGGTGTAATGACAGCAATCAACCTTGCTGAGCGTGGCTTATCTGTTGTTATCGTCGAAAAAGGTAACATTGCGGGAGAGCAATCTTCACGCTTCTATGGCCAGGCTATCACCTATAAAATGCCAGATGAAACCTTCTTATTGCACCATTTAGGTAAACATCGCTGGCGCGAAATGAATGCAAAAGTGGGGGTTGATACCACTTACCGTACTCAAGGTCGTGTAGAAGTTCCTCTGGATGAAGAAGATCTGGTTCATGTAAGAAGCTGGATTGACGAAAGAAGTAAAAATGTGGGTTCAGATATTCCATTCAAAACTAGAATCATTGAAGGTAGCGAGCTAAATCAGCGTCTTCGTGGGGCGAAGTCTGACTGGAAAATTGCTGGTTTCGAAGAAGATTCCGGTAGTTTCGATGCTGAAGTCACTGCATTCGTGATGGCTGAGTACGCGAAGAAAATTGGTATTAAAATTTATACCAACTGTGCAGCGCGCGGTTTAGAAACTCATGCGGGCGTTATCTCTGATGTTGTGACTGAAAAAGGTGCGATCAAAACGTCTCAGGTTGTTGTTGCTGGTGGTGTTTGGTCTCGTCTGTTCATGCAAAATCTTGGCGTAGATGTTCCAACATTACCGGCTTATCAATCACAGCAATTGATCAGCGCAGCACCAAATGCACCGGGCGGGAACGTCGCTCTTCCAGGGAATATTTTCTTCCGTGAGCAAGCAGATGGTACTTATGCAACGTCTCCTCGTGTGATCGTGGCGCCTGTGGTTAAAGAATCCTTCACTTATGGCTATAAGTATCTGCCACTGTTAGCGATGCCTGACTTCCCAGTACACATTTCATTAAATGAACAACTGATTAACTCGTTTACACAAGATACGAGCTGGAAGTTAGATGAAGTGTCTCCGTTTGAGAAAAACCGAGACATGACCGCTTTACCGGATCTGCCAGAATTGAATGCTTCTCTGGAAAAACTGAAAACTGAGTTCCCTGCATTTAAAGACTCTAAATTAGTTGACCAATGGAGTGGAGCAATGGCTATCGCGCCTGATGAAAACCCAATTATTTCTGAAGTTAAGGAATATCCAGGTCTGGTTATCAATACAGCAACTGGCTGGGGGATGACTGAAAGCCCAGTTTCAGCAGAAATCACTGCGGACTTACTGTTAGGTAAAGAACCGGTTATCAATGCTAAACCTTTTAGCTTATATCGCTTCTAATCAGAGCATCGTATATTGCTGATGTGAAGATGAAAAAGCCCTCATTTATGAGGGCTTTTTGTATAAATAGCAGATGAAAACTAAATAAACACAGTGCAGCCTTGGTCCTGTAATTGGTCAATAATACGAGGCTTAACCAAAAAATTATTCCATCGCAAATCCAGCTTTTCGAGCTGAGGTAAGTTAAGTAGGCAATCTGGCAGGCTGCTGAGGCAGTTAGCACGCAAATCTAAATACTGTAAAGAGGCTAATTCACCAATCGCGTCAGGGAGCTGAGTGAGTGAATTAAACCGTAGATTGAGCGTGGTGATATTCTTCAGTTGGGCTATATTGGGAGAGATATGACGAATTTGGTTGTTATTCAGATCAAGTATTCTGATCTTTTTTAAATAAAAGATATCATCAGGAATTTCCTGAATTGCATTATTCATTAAATGAACTTCACTCACTTGAGTTAACCCACTTAATTTACCTGAAATATCTGTAATTTGATTATTGTATAGGCGCAGTTCCTGCAAATTAATGAGGTGCGATAAGCAATCAGGAAGTTGGTTGAGCTTATTATCAGTCGCATTAAAGTAGCGTAAATTTTTCAATTTTTTCAATGAATCGGGCAATTCTTCGAAGCCATTATCACTCAGATACAGAAACTGTAAATGAGTTAACTCACCAATAACATCCGGTATTTGCGTTATTTGATTGTGCCCAAGATCGAGCATTTTCAGCTGAGTCAGTTTTTGCAATGAAGTCGGAATATGGGTTAATTGATTACAAGATAAGTTGAGAACTTGTAAATCAACACATTCAGATAAAATGCAAGGATACTCAGTTAAAGCATTGTTATAAGCACTAATGACATGGTAAGAGAATGGCGGAGTGACAAACGAATCGATGTTTTTATGATTGCTTGAATCCAGATTCAGATTCAAGCATGAGTTGGAATGTTGGTGTAACATCGAGAATCTCTCTGTTGAGGGAAGTATTGCAGGAACATTACCTATGAATTTACACACAGGCAATATTTTTGCAAAAAGAAATTCTTGAAAGGCAATCTTAGTCTAAGTCACCGAAATGCTTGGTAAATTGAGTTTCATATTGGCTAATAAAACGCTCGAGTTTTTCTGGGGTATCTTTAATGTTGGCTTCTGTGATCCCAGATTTTGTCATCGCTGTTTTTAATTTAGCTTCAGTACCTTCATTAATATCAATGTTAGCTAATACAAGGAAAATTGTTTTTAAATCATTGCAACCACTTTTAGTTTCACAAATGTTGGCGATTTTCTGTTCATTAGACATATAGATAGAATAGCTAAAGGCATCTTTAGTACAAACAACATCATTTCTTTCTTCCGAAGTCATATCTTTAGTTATGGCACTAAAAACACTGTTTGTCACATCCGTGTAGTTGCTATAAGCGGTACTATTTTTAGGGGTAGGTAGACCACTTTTAGTTAAACTCTGATTTGTCATCGGTAAGCAGGCTGAATTGGCGATAGCGCCAGATACTACCGTACCGCTTAACATGATGGATAAAAGTAATTTTTTGAACATAACAAACCTTTCGTTTTTTAAATGATAAAGTAACGTACAATTTAAGTGCAATTAAGGATATAGGATTAACGGTAGTCTTTAGATTTTATTTGGACTTTGTAATTGATATCTAATTATTTTGCATGCTTTGGAATGTTGGGTGTTTATACTTGTTTTTTTAGGTATAAAAAAGCCATTAGAATTTTATGAGCAATAGTAAACTATGCTAGCGAAGTACATATTAAACACCCTAGAGAAACCGGCTACTTGCGAAGTTATTTTTGAGCAACTCCAGCAAGATGTTCAATCAGAAGTTATGCAAGTTATTCGGCGGTGGCGTTTTCATGATGCTGTTATTCTTCAATGCACTGAAGAAATCGAGCTTTCTATTCCAAATAATGATAGTCAATGTCCTGAACGCTGGATTATCTGGCAGGTTATTGATTCTGCTGGTCGTTCCGTTTTTCCTCAAAGAAAAGAGTTTTTTAGTTTATGCCAACAAGCATTTTGGTTAAAAATGCAAATGGCGAAAGAGTCTGTAGAAATAGAAACGAATTAATGATGAATTTAGAATAGGCATTGTCATCATTTATGGTATTTTTCTTTTTACATCCTCACCGATTGAGAATAATCTTCTGGTAAATTGAGGCGTGTTAATTAAATTAACTGCGTTTTTATAAGAAACTTAAAATACGATAGACAGTAAGATTGGTAAGTGAGAGTGCCACATGGCGATGGATAAAGTTAAAGAATTATTTGTAAATAATAGAGAATGGGCGACGTCCATTAAAGAGCAGGACCCTGATTTTTTTCGTCAGCTTTCAAAAGATCAACAACCTAAATTTTTATGGATTGGTTGCTCTGATAGCCGAGTTCCTTCTGAGAAACTCATAAAAGTGGGGCCTGGCGATCTCTTCGTTCATCGAAATATTGCGAATCTGGTTGTGCATACTGATCTTAATTGTTTATCAGCAATTCAATACGCCATCGATGTTCTTAAAGTCGAGCATATCATTGTGTGTGGGCATTATGGTTGTGGTGGGGTTGAAGCGGCTATTAATAATAAAGAATTGGGCTTAATTGATAATTGGTTACTGCATATTCGTGATATTTGGTTTAAACATAGCCGAATGTTAGGAGAGCTCAAACCCACTGAGCGAATTAATCGCTTATGTGAATTGAACGTGATTGAGCAAGTCTATAATTTAGGTCATTCCACAGTATTACAATCTGCTTGGAAACGAGGGCAGGATATTATGGTACACGGTTGGATATACGGTATTACCGACGGCTATTTAATCGATCTCGATATTACTGCGGATAGCCGAGCAAAACTTGAACTTTGTTACCGAGAAGCCATTGCAGCATTAACAACAAAAGCCCCGTTCACGACGGGCTGTTCTGCTAATTAATGGAATAAAAAGCGCCGTTGAACAATACCGTTCCGCGGCGCTTTTTATGATGAATGATGTAGCAATCAAACGCGGGAAATTAAACGTTAACCACAACTCCAGCTCGGTATCTCACACTGTTTTATTTGTGTGTTTTCCGTTGAATTGATGGGCTTATGGTCAATGTGATTTGAAACTCATTTAGACAGCTTAAACATTTTGATTGTTTGTAAACAAATTTTAAAGAGACTAATATCCCTTTAAGTATGTATTTATCTTCCTTTGAATGGAGCTTTCTATGTCAATTTCAGCGCGTAACCAACTTGTCGGAGCCGTCCAGTCAGTTGTTGCTGGAGCGGTTAATGATGAAGTGGTACTGAGTTTCGGTAATGGTGAAACAATTTCCGCAGTGATCACAAAAAACAGTACTCAATTATTGGGGCTCGTGAAAGGTAAACAGGCTGTCGCAATTATTAAAGCGCCATGGGTTGTTTTAGTCTCTGATGAGCATGAGTATGTGTTTTCAGCACGTAACCAGTTCAGCGGCCGTATTGATGAAATTGAAACTGGTAGTGTGAACGCCGTTGTTCATTTGACAACGAATGCCGGAACCAAGTTATCTGCTGTTGTGACGAATAATAGCGTCGAAGAGATGAAATTAGCGGCAGGAAGTAAAGTTACTGCTATTGTTAAAGCATCGAGTGTAATTTTAGCGACGAAAAAATAGATTAAACCGTCCTATATTATCAAGGTCGTAGTTCTTCTACGACCTATCTATTTTCCTATAACCTATCAATCAGAAAGTTGTTGCTTATAAAAAACAATTCGTTCAGTTTCAATAAATCCAAGAGATTGATGAAGTTTCTGTGAAATTTCGTTATTTAGATTGGTATCAGAAGCTAATTCTTTGCATGTATTCCCTACTTATTTAAATGACGTAATAAAGCATCAATACCTTGGTGATAATAGTTTATGTCACTGATGTCATTATCCATCTTTTGTCTATTTGATACAGCGAGCGCCGCGCCATGAGTAAAATCGACTAAAATAAATACCCATAATGTGGCTTGTTCTGGGGGGAGGCTTAATTTCATTGCAAGGTTGATGAGCGTATCTGTGATCCGCTTTGCTTGTTCTGGAAATGTATTGGGATGATTAAATATTGATAATGTCAGCTCAGGGTAGCGTACAATATAGCCTCGATATTCAGTTAATAGCTGCTTTATTTGTTCAGACGGTGTACCCGATAAATTGGGTTTAATATCAGCATATAGATGATTGGCAATGGATTTGACCAAACATTCTTTATCTTCAAAGTAGTAATAAATTGTCATGGGATTGATCCCCATTTCTTTTGCGAGCGCTCGCATACTCAACGCTGAAAATCCATGAGAATCGATAAACTTGATTGCCGCATTTATGATGATTTCAGCAGATATTTTTGGCTGTTTTTTACTGGGTCTTCCTACACTTCTTGTGGTCGCCATTTTATTTTGCATTGTCATTGTTGTATCTCATAGTGGGATTGTACAAATCCTGAGGCAAATGTTGTGGTCTGTATATGGCGTAAATGAATGTCGTTAGGAATTTCACCAAATAATGGGCGACCAGATCCTAACAAAATAGGAATTCTCGTGATGATGAGATCGTTAATTAAACCATCAGAAATAAAGGATTGGATGACTTTACCACCATCAATATAGGCACGATGATGACCTTCAGATTCTAGCCTGTTCATAATTTCTTTCGGGGATAAATCCAGAAAGTATACTTTACCGATTAATTCATCAGGGATGGTTTCTTGGGCGAGTGTTTTTGATAGCACAATAACAGGACGATGATAAAACCAAGGCTGGATATGTTTGATGGATTCGTAGGTACCTCGACCCATAATAATCACATCAATATTAGCCATAAACTCATCATAGCCATGATCTTCTCCCTTTGAATCTAATTGGAGTAACCAATGAATATCACCGTTATCACGGGCGATGAATCCATCAAGGCTAGTGGCAATAAAAACATGTCCGGTAGTCATTATCATTTTCCGCTTCAGTTTATTATACGACGTATAATAAACTGAAGCGGAAATAATACAATAGAAACTGCGTGGAATTCATTGCTAAGATAAAATGCATGAAGTTGAGTGAGAAAGAGATTGAAGGGTATATTGACAAAGCATGAACAAAGATTAGAATGATTCTCAATTGGTCTCTACGACTCGTAAGCGTTTACGTAAATCAACGCATATAACGTTGTTGTACCAACAGTTATATGCTGTTGTGTACTCGCTGATTTACGGGGATTTTATGTCGTATCAAGATCGTAATTTTGTATTAGGTATCCCTAAGCTTCCAATGCGAGCCTTATTTTTTTTGGTTCCTTTCTTCCTATCCCTAGTCATGAGTGGCATTGTTTCTCTTATTAGTACAATAAGAGCATTGGGTTTTACATCCGAAATTTATGCGCCTTGGATGAGCTCATGGGGACTTTCATGGATGATTGCATTTCCTACGGTGTTATTTATCTTGCCGATTGCAAGACGTATTTCGTTGCTGCTTGTTAAGCAAGTTTAATTTAATGTACCGCCCAATATTGGGCGGTATTGTTCATGACTTAATTTGGAAAGCCTATTGTTATGCCATTAAAAATTCTTGGGTTGTTTTTTTTAACCGCGATAGCGGAAATAGCGGGGTGCTATTTTCCATATTTATGGATGAAAAAGCAGGGGAGTCCGTGGTTGTTACTACCAGCAGTGCTCTGCTTAATGCTGTTTGTTTGGCTATTAACTTTGCATCCTGAAGCCAGCGGACGTATTTATGCCACTTATGGTGGGATTTATATTGTCACGGCATTGATCTGGCTAAAAGTGGTTGATGGTGTTTCCCTTGCTGTTACTGATTGGGTTGGCGCTTTCGTCGTATTACTGGGCGCTGGAATTATTATCAGTGGATGGAAATAGCCAGTGAGTAAAGTTATTTATCCTTTACTCGCTATGATTAATTAGCTTCGGATAAAAATTCTGCTTTGTCATATATTCCCCAATGACCTTCTAATCCAAGGGAAAAGGCGACGTGTTTATCATCGGTGATGATTCTGATAATTTTATGTGCAAATTGCTCTGAATGCTTATCTAAATGCCTTATCTCAGAAAAAGTAATTGGTTCAATATGACTTTGCCCATCAAATAGGCGGTGATACCCTTGTTTGAAGGTTTTTTGACGAATATCTGCTAATGACAGCGGTGCATTTTTTGCATCATTCCAAGTCATAACAATAGAGAAGGCATTTTCATTAAAAAAATCTAATCCAAGTTTACTGGTATTTCTAAAGAAATGATTTTGGACTAATTCAAATAATCCGATAATGTAATTATCTAAATCGACGTTTTTATTATTTTTGAGTTCGGTTATTTTTTTCTTGAAATCAGTTAATGAAGTGCAATTTATAATGTTATTTTTAGTAATGAAATCGTATAACTCTTGACCGTCAACTGAGCTAGAGGTGTTTTTAATAATAAGTTTTTTAATAACTTTGTTTTTTTCTTCTATTGAAATTTCTTTGCTATGTATATATTTGAATAAATCGGTCTTATGGCTTGATTTATTTAGATACTCTTTCCATGCATGTAAATAAGGCGCTAGGTTTTTATTGCCAACGTATAAATAATGCTTGGGTTTATTTTCATATAATGCATCAATGAAATTATCGACTTGTCGGAATAAAAGTTGATAAATATAATCCCTATGGCTTAATTGATAATTAAAAGTCTCTTTAACTAAATCTAATTTAGTATTGAAGTTAGAAATTGTAGTAATGGCTTTCCTAGGTTTCGTTGAATAAAGATAATGGCAGTTATTTAGCTGCTGAGCAGCAAATCCATATACTGCAATGCCTTGAGCAGCAGACTCATCATGATGATTATGCAGCCTCTCCTTGATAGTATCTCTTAGTGCATTAAGGGATTGGGGCTTTGCTAATATAGGCTCGCCCATATCAAGGCTTAATAGGCATGTTGATGTGGATTTAATTGTATTAATACTTGGGGCTAAATTTTTAGCAACTCGCCAGCTTGCGGGAATTTTATGAAT
Source organism: Providencia sp. PROV209 (assembly GCF_028479485.1). Lineage (NCBI taxonomy): Bacteria > Pseudomonadati > Pseudomonadota > Gammaproteobacteria > Enterobacterales > Morganellaceae > Providencia > Providencia sp. PROV209. Next base: position 142,106 of record NZ_JAMPNR010000002.1, read on the forward strand.
ATTTCCTGCTTTTTTCGCTGGGAATTGACCGGATGGTGTGGAATTAATATGAGTTAATGGCATAGTGGGTTCAGTGAGTTTGTATTATTTTTGAATATTAAAGATTAATCATTTTAATTTAAAAATGCCTGCAAAAAATGATTATTTATATCTAAAAATATTAAATGAGGCTAAGTTATAGGTATAAACCACAATATAATGGCTAATGTTGACATAAACTAAATATATTTTAGTTTCCTACAGAAATAATGATATCTATAATTCAAATATTTTTCCTAATTGATCTGAATCAATTTAACAAAAATTACTCATTAAGTGGTAATTTTAATGGCTGATTAACTACCTAAATGACATTAATTAACCTTTATTTTCACTTTCATTGATTTTAGGCAATATATGATTACAAGTGACTGATATTCTCTCCCGCGAATATACAAAAATAAAAAGAGGTTAATAATGAACGTCAGTCGCAGAAAGTTTTTTAAAATCTGCGCCGGCGGGATGGCAGGTACAACTGTAGCTGCGTTAGGTTTTATGCCAGGAATGGCAATGGCTAATGTACGTGAAAATAAATTATTGCGTTCTAAAGAAACGCGTAATACTTGTACCTATTGTTCCGTGGGTTGTGGATTGCTGATTTATAGTATGGGTGATGGGGCCATGAATGCTCGCTCAGCCATCTTCCACGTTGAGGGCGATGCTGATCATCCTGTGAATCGTGGTGCTTTGTGTCCGAAAGGCGCAGGGTTACTGGATTACATTCGTAGTGACAGTCGTTTACGTTATCCTGAATATCGTGCACCAGGCTCGAATAAATGGGAACGCATTAGCTGGGACGATGCCTTTACACGTATTGCTCGCTTAATGAAAGATGACCGTGATGCCAATTTCATTGAAAAAAATGAACAAGGTGCCACAGTCAATCGCTGGTTATCGACAGGGATGCTTTGTGCCTCTGCGGCTAGCAATGAAACGGGAATGTTAACCCAAAAATTCGCACGATCGCTCGGTATGCTAGCGGTCGACAACCAAGCGCGTGTCTGACACGGACCAACGGTAGCAAGTCTTGCTCCAACATTTGGTCGCGGTGCGATGACCAACCACTGGGTTGATATTAAAAATGCCAATGTGATTGTGGTGATGGGCGGTAATGCCGCTGAAGCTCACCCTGTCGGATTCCGTTGGGCGATTGAAGCGAAAAATAATAATGATGCAACCTTGATTGTGGTGGACCCGCGTTTCACGCGTACCGCATCGGTCGCGGATCATTACGTGCCAATTCGTTCAGGAACGGATATTACCTTCCTTTCAGGCGTACTGCTTTATCTAATTGAAAATAATAAGATAAATGCAGAGTACGTTCAAAACTATACGAATGCATCTTTGATTGTCAGAGATGACTTTGACTTTAATGATGGGTTATTCAGCGGTTATGATGCTGAAAAAGGTCGTTACGATAAAACCAGCTGGAACTATAAATTCGATGAGAATGGTCATGCATTACGCGATGACACATTGCAAGATCCGCGCTGCGTTTGGAATCTGCTAAGAAAACACGTTTCTCGTTATACTCCTGATATGGTAGAGAAAATCTGTGGTACTCCACAGGCTGATTTCTTGAAAGTATGTGAAATTTTAGCCACAACAAGTGCAGCGGATAAAGCGGGTACTTTCCTCTACGCACTTGGCTGGACTCAACACACTGTTGGTGCACAAAATATTCGCACCATGGCAATGATCCAATTGCTGTTAGGTAATATGGGGATTTGTGGAGGTGGGGTGAATGCACTGCGCGGGCACTCAAATATTCAAGGCTTAACGGATTTAGGTCTTCTCTCCACGAGTTTACCGGGCTACTTAACGTTACCTTCTGAAAAACAGTTAGATGTTGATAGCTATTTAGCGGCGAATACACCAAAAGCTACATTGCCAAATCAGGTCAACTATTGGAGTAACTACCCTAAATTTTTCGTCAGTTTGATGAAGTCGTTCTATGGCGATGCTGCTCAACCTGAAAACCAATGGGGTTATGATTGGTTACCTAAATGGGATCAAGCTTATGATGTCATGAAGTATTTTGACATGATGAGCAAAGATAAAGTCACAGGCTATATCTGCCAAGGCTTTAACCCAGTTGCCTCGTTCCCAGATAAAAACAAAGTGGTTAGCTGCTTAAGTAAGCTGAAATATTTAATTGTGGTTGATCCATTAACCACAGAAACAGCGAACTTCTGGCAGAACCACGGTGAAATGAACGACGTTGATCCTGCCTCAATTCAAACAGAAGTTTTCCGCCTACCGTCTACGTGTTTTGCGGAAGAAGATGGCTCTATAGCTAACTCGGGTCGCTGGTTACAGTGGCACTGGAAAGCAGCGGATGCCCCGGGTGAGGCGCGTAATGATGGTCAGATTTTAACGGGTATTTTGCATAAAATCCGTGAAATGTATGAGCAAGAAGGTGGTAAAGGTAGTGAGCCATTACTGCAAATGCGTTGGGACTATAAACGCCAATTCCATCCAGAATCGGAAGAAGTGGCGAAAGAAAACAACGGTGTTGCACTGGTGGATTTATATGACGCTGATGGCAACTTACAAGCCAAGAAAGGCGAGCTTCTGAATTCATTTGCACTGTTACGCGCAGATGGTTCAACGGCTTCTTCTTGTTGGATCTACACCGGTAGCTGGACTGAAAAAGGCAACCAGATGGCGAATCGCGATAACAGCGACCCATCCGGTATTGGTAATACATTGGGTTGGGCATGGGCATGGCCATTAAACCGCCGTGTGATCTATAACCGCGCTTCCTGTGATACCAAAGGTAAACCGTGGAATAAAGATCTGGTTCTGATTGAGTGGAACGGTAAGAAGTGGGTTGGAAACGATGTGCCAGACTTTAACGCGTCAGCGCCAGAAGTAGGAACCGGTCCGTTTATCATGCAACCAGAAGGTTTAGGTCGTCTATTTGCGATTGATAAAATGGCAGAAGGTCCATTCCCTGAGCACTACGAGCCATTTGAAACGCCATTGGGAACTAACCCTCTGCATCCAAGTGTGGTCTCTAACCCAGCTGCGCGAATTTTTGAAGATGACAAGAAACGTCTTGGTAATCACAAAGAATTCCCTTACGTCGGAACCACTTATCGCTTAACGGAGCATTTCCACACTTGGACGAAGCATGCGCGTTTGAACGCAATTGCACAACCAGAGCAGTTTGTGGAAATCAGCGAAACCTTAGCCAAAGCCAAAGGCATTGCTTTAGGGGACAAGGTGAAGGTGAGTAGCAAACGTGGCTTTATTAAAGCGATTGCCGTGGTTACACCACGCCTGCAAACCTTAATGGTTGATGGTAAACCGATTGAAACCGTCGGGCTTCCTATTCACTGGGGCTTTGAAGGTGCAACGCAAAAAGGCTTTATTACCAATACGTTGACGCCATCTGTGGGGGACGCTAACTCTCAGACTCCTGAGTATAAAGCGTTTTTAGTTAACATTGAGAAGGTGTAAGGGAGGGAACTATGTCCATGCAATCTCAAGACATTATTAAACGTTCCGCGACCAACAGTATTACGCCTCCACCACAGGCGCGTGACGATAAATTTGAAGTTTGTAAGCTCATTGATGTGTCATCCTGTATTGGCTGTAAAGCTTGTCAGGTGGCATGTTCTGAATGGAATGATATCCGCGATGAAGTCGGTCACTGTGTTGGGGTTTACGATAACCCAACAGATCTGAGTGCCAAATCTTGGACGGTAATGCGTTTTAGCGAAACCACTGAGCAAGGCAAGCTAGAATGGCTAATCCGCAAAGATGGTTGTATGCACTGCACGGATCCGGGCTGTTTGAAATCGTGTCCATCAGCGGGCGCAATCATTCAATATGCTAACGGTATTGTGGATTTCCAATCAGAGCACTGTATTGGTTGTGGCTACTGTATTGCGGGCTGCCCGTTCAATATTCCACGATTAAATCCAAAAGATAATCGTGTGTATAAATGTACGTTGTGTGTGGATCGTGTGGCAGTCGGACAAGAACCTGCTTGCGTGAAAACATGTCCAACGGGAGCCATTCGCTTCGGTACCAAAAACGAAATGTTGGAATACGGTGCTGAACGCGTTGAAAAACTTCAAAAACGTGGCTACGCCCAAGCGGGCATTTATGATCCTGAAGGCGTGGGAGGAACCCATGTGGTGTATGTGTTACATCATGCGGATAAACCTGAGCTGTATCACGGGTTACCAAAAGATCCAAAGATTGATACCCCAATTAATCTATGGCAAAGCATCCTGAAACCATTATCGGTTGCAGGCTTTATCGCCACATTTGCGGGGCTGATTTTCCACTATGTGGGTATTGGTCCAAACAAAGAAGTGGATGATGAAGAGGAGAAAGATGACCATGAGTAAAAAGAGCAAAATGATCGTTCGGACGAAATTTATTGACCGAGCGTGCCACTGGACAGTGGTTATCAGCTTCTTCTTAGTTGCATTGTCAGGGATTGCGTTATTTTTCCCAACCTTAAAGTGGCTAACCGAAACATTCGGTACGCCACAAATGGGTCGAATTCTGCATCCTTTCTTCGGTGTGCTGATTTTTGTCGTACTGATGTTTATGTTTGTGCGCTTTGTGAAACACAATATTCCGGATAGAAAAGATATTCCTTGGATCCTGAATATTGTTCAAGTTCTCAAAGGCAATGAACATGAAGTTGCGGATGTGGGCAAATACAACGCCGGTCAAAAAATGATGTTCTGGAGTATCATGAGTATGATTTTTGTACTTTTGATCACGGGTATTATCATGTGGCGTCCTTATTTTGCGCATTTATTCCCAATCTGGATGGTACGTTGGAGTATTTTAGTTCACGCATTAGCAGCGATTATTCTTATCCACGCCATTTTAATCCACATGTATATGGCATTCTGGGTTAAAGGTTCCATCAAAGGCATGATTGAAGGTAAAGTCAGCCGCCGTTGGGCGAAGAAACATCACCCACGTTGGTATCGTGATGTTGAGGCGAAAGAAGACGCAGCGGAAGCGAAAAAAGGTCAATAATTTCGATATTATTAAGTAATATAGAGCCACTGTTATTTCATGATAACAGTGGCTTTTTTTATTCGCAAAATGACTTATTTTGAACCCAATACAGGGTTAATTTCAGGAGGGAAAATGGTTCAATTGGTAAGAGTATCTGCAAGTAATCAACATGATATTGCGTTAATTAATGAGTTATATGACATTTCTTTTCCTGACCATGAAAAGCGCTCTATCCGAGGACGGGAGTCATTATTGCCTTTGGAACAGTTTTATTTGTATAAAATTGTCGATAACAATCAATTCGTTGGATTCATTGGTGGATGGCTTATTGAGACTTTTTTCTATATAGAGCATTTTGCGATTGCTCAACATATTCGTGGTGCAGGCTATGGTCAAAAATCCCTGAGTGCCCTGTGTCAGTTATACCCTAGGATTGTCTTAGAAATTGATCCGTTGGTAGATGAAGTGGCAAGAAAGCGCCTTCATTTTTATGAGAAAAATGGGTTTATCAAAAATGATTATTCCCACCATCATCCGAGCTATAACGACAAGTACACGCCTCATAAATTAGAAATTTTAAGTTTGCATTCACCTTTTACACAGGATGAATATCAAACATTTAACCAATTTCTCGTGAATACCGTGATGAACCGCAACTTTTTATAAGTATGTACCTGCCTTGATGCAAAGCCAGTGACGATGCTAACTTAGTATTGAATCTGGATTATTTTGCTAAGCGCATATGCAACAAAGGAAATGGATTTCCTTCACCATCGGTATCTGAACGAGCATATTGAACAAACCCCATGTGTTGGTAAAAGCCAACGGCTTGAGGGTTTTGTTCATTCACATCAACTTCATTAACACCTAGCTGCTCAATAGCATAATTTAGCAATTGTTTACCGATGCCAATTCCTCTCGCTTGCGGGGAAATAAACAGCATTTCGAGTCGATTTTCCCCAGCCCCTAAAAATCCAGTGACTTCACCTTGTGGATTTAAAGCGACAAAAACAGATAAGTTAGGTAAATATTGCTCTCTAATTGGTTTTTTTAACAGTTCGATGTTTTTTTCGGGTAGAAAATCATGAGTTGCTCTCACTGAGGCTTCCCAAACACGCATGATTTGATCGTAATGATTAACGGTAGCTGGTTGAATATTCATTGCATTTTATCCTTATATAGAGAATTTATCTTAGATAGTCAGGTTAGAAAGTCAATATCTGATGGCTATTTTGGTTATGGGGCGTTTTTGGGATATTACTCTCAGAAAAAAAAGATAACTTATTCATTATTAGAGGATATGTTTTCGAAATTAATATAAGCACTATACTCATATTTTATCGTAGCGCTTATTACCCGATTTTGTTAACCCATTTAAAAACCATGGTAGGAGTATGTTAATGAAATATAAAATGCTAACAGTGTGTTTATCGGCTGCATTATTAACACCAATGGCCCCCGTTTTTGCAAGCACAGATAATGCTCAAAATATGGAATTGAATCAAGTATTCGTATTAAGTCGCCATAATTTACGCACTCCTATTGTTAACACAGGAATTCTCACTGAAATAACAGACAAAAAATGGCCTGCATGGGATGCGGAAAGTGGCTATTTAACGACAAAAGGAGGCGCTCTGGAAGTGTATATGGGGCATTACTTTAGAGAGTGGCTCGACAGCAATAAGCTCTTTGCTAATGAATTATGCCCAACCAGTAGCGATGACGTTTATGTTTACACCAACAGCCTACAAAGAACCATTGCAACAGCCCAGTTCTTTACTGCGGGAGCATTCCCAGGGTGTAAAGTGAATATCCATCATAAGCCAGAAATTGGCACGATGGACCCTGTATTTAATCCAATTATTACTAACAGTTCTCCTGAGTTTAAAAAGCAAGCGATCGATGCGATGGAATCCCATCTTAAAGGGCTTAATTTAAAACCCGGCTATGATGAATTAGACAATGTTCTGAATATTAAAGATTCGAAAAAGTGCGCCACCGATAAGTTGTGTAATTTAGCCACACCGAAAAATAGTTTTATCATAGAAGCTGAAAAAGAACCTGGTGTGAGTGGACCGTTAAAAATGGCTAACTCAGCGGTTGATGCTATTGATTTACAATATTATGAAGGTTTCCCAGAGAAAGATGTGGCATGGGGAATGGTGAATAGTGATGAAAAATGGAAAAAGCTCAACACACTAAAAAATGGTTATCAAGAAACATTATTCACACCAAAAATCATCGCAAAAAATGTGGCACATCCAATTCTGAGTTACATGGATAAGGGGTTTGTTTCTGTGAATAAAGGCGAAACTGCCAAGTTTATTTTCTTAGTGGGGCATGACTCAAATATTGCATCAGTCTTGTCAGCCATGGATTTCAAACCCTATCAATTACCGCAGCAATACGAACATACACCAATTGGTGGGAAATTAGTCTTCCAACGTTGGACCGATAAAAAAGAGACTAAGGATTACGTGAAGATCGAATACGTTTATCAAACTGCCGATCAGCTACGTGATAGCGCGTATCTTTCATTAGATACACCACCAAAACATGTGACTTTAGAGTTGAAAAATTGCCCAATTGATAAAAATGGTTATTGTTCATGGGAAGATTTTGAAAACGTCATGAAAGCAGCATTAAAACAGTAATATCAAAGAGATAATATGTAAAAAACCCTGCTCTTTGGAGCAGGGTGTGAAAGAGTCACGAAAATGTTTATGAACGTCTAATTTACCCCAAATGCTGAAGGAAAGGGCTTATAAATTGTATGGAATTACCATTTAGTGTAACAAACTTTAAGCCTAGCCATTCGGCGAGTTAAAATAGCGTTTTACTCTGACATTGACCCTTTTGATGGATTAGCGAACCACTAGAACGCTCGTTTTCGCATAACGTACAACTGAGGCTGCGTTCGAGCCTAATAAGTAAGTAGACATACTAGGACGACGTGAGCCAAGCAATATCACATCTGCTTTAATATCTTCTGCCGTTGCGAGAATTTCATCTTTAACGGATCCAACAACTGCTTTTACTTGCACTTTATCTGCTGGGACAGAGAATAGTTTCACTTTCTCTTTCAGCTCATTAAGAATGATATCTGCTTGTTTTTGATCATCAGGAAAATCACTTGGCAGGATGGTACCGCCATAGCGTAAATAATTGGAGATAGGTGCAGTTACAGCGAGAAAGTGGACAGTTGAGTTGTGCATTTTTTGCAATGCATTGACATGTGGAACTAACATTTCGGTGAGTGAGTCTTCGGTAACATCAATAGGAACTAAAATTGTATTGTACATAACATCTCCTTTTTTCTTTTATATTATAAGTTTAGATCAATTTAATCAGTTTTGATATTGATTGTTAATAAATTAATATTAATCAAATTCGATTAAAAATGCTGTGAGCGAAGGTACGTAATTGATGGGAATAAACACGATAGGATAGAAAAACGGTAATTGGAGAGCGATATATTACCGTTCTTAATAGTCAGTACTATTTTTTGGTGACTTTAGGTTTTACGGGTTCTTTTTCCGAGCAAGCCTGCTTTAAACCACCTTTACAGGCTTTATCAAGATATTCAGCACCGAGTTTGTCATTGAATTCCGTCCCTTCACCATTTTGTAGCATTTTTCCTACTTGATATTGGGCTGGTGGGAATTTTTTATCAGCGGCTTTTTGGAACCATTCAAAGGCGATAAGGTAGTTTTGCTTTACACCTGCCCCTTGGTAATAGAATTGTCCCATATAATTCAGTGCTTCAGGGTTACCCTTATTTGCGGATTTTTCAATCCAGCTATAGGCGGTTTCAAAATCACTAGGAACACCATTGCCATTAAGGTACATATCCCCAAGAAACAGTTGAGCATCCGCATTACCTTTATTGGCCGCCATTGTTAGCCATTTCTTTGCCTTCGGATAATCTTGCTTAATTTCGTTACCGACATAGTAACCAATACCGAGCATAACTTGGGCTTTAACATCCCCTTTTTGTGCTTGTTGCTCGATTTGTTTAATAACTTCAGGAGGAACTGGGGCTGCAATACTTAAATTTAGTGAAAATATAAATAAAGAGACGAACGCTAATAATCGTAACATGGTGCTTTTCCGCATCTTAAGTTGGCTATGAATATCCTTATTTCAAGATAAACTCGAAACGGTGTTGACAGTTATTGGTAAGAAAAGATAACCATCAAAGTATCAATTACTCTACTTCTATACTCTGTAAATATCAACGTTCCAGCAAAAATACAGTTTAGGCGAGTTTTTTACGCATTATAAGTGAATGTTAAAAGTGTTTTCTTTGTTAATGGTTATTAAAATTACCGTATTGAATAACTATAAAATTGAATTGATGAAAATAAAATATCATTCGAAATAAAGAACTAGTTTTTTATTTTGAAATTTAACAAGAGAGATACAAACTACGGAATTATTGCAAAGAATAATAGCAATTATCATGAGCTCTTGTGATGTTTCGCACGAAATAAATGGTGAATTGTTGAAATTGTTAAGACGAGTTTTTTTATTGTAAAAAGACTAACGCTTTTAAAAACAATAGGTTATACCCATCCTTGTTGAAAACAACGAATTGGGATTATTTCTGTCGATGGATAGAGATATTTACGTCGGTTTGCTCTTTTTGTAGAAAAAATTTCTCTTTATTGGGGGTTTTATAGGGAAATAAAGAGATAATTTTTCTCTCTCATATCCTCTATGATGGAGTCATCATAATAGCCTGCAAATAATTAAGGTTATTGAAAGAAATAACCACTTAAGTCGCATCTAAAACAAAAAATTTCTCTTTTAAGCGTTCAACAATATTAAGTGAGTAACTATGGCTACGATCCCTACAATAGATAATGTTGATGACAGAAAAGCTTCTACGGCTGCTTCCCGTGCAGGAATGACACAAGAACAATGGCGTGCTGCCATTAAGTTTGACGGTACAGATGTCGGCTGGGTGATCATGAGTATCGGGATGGCAATTGGGGCGGGGATAGTTTTCCTCCCAGTGCAAGTTGGATTGATGGGGCTATGGGTATTTTTGCTTTCATCCGTTGTCGGTTATCCTGCAATGTATTTATTTCAGCGTTTATTTATTAACACCTTAGCTGAGTCACCAGAATGTAAAGATTACCCAAGTGTCATTAGTGGGTATTTAGGTAAAAACTGGGGCATGTTTCTCGGGGCGTTATATTTCGTTATGTTGGTGATTTGGATGTTTGTTTATTCGACAGCAATTACTAATGACAGCGCATCTTATTTTCAAACTTTTGGTGTAACGGATGGGTTATTATCTGAAAGTCCTTGGTATGGTTTAGTTCTGATTTGTATTTTAGTTGCAATTTCGTCTCGCGGTGAAAAGCTGTTATTTAAACTGTCTAGTTTTATGGTGCTGACTAAATTATTCGTGGTTGCAGCATTAGGTATTTCAATGGTGGGTATGTGGCACCTGTATAATGTAGGCTCATTGCCACCAGTTGGGCGTTTATTTAAAGAAGCCGTTATAACGTTACCTTTTACGTTAACCTCTATTCTATTCATTCAAACATTAAGCCCGATGGTCATTTCATTCCGTAGCCAAAACGTAAATCGTGAAGTTGCACGCTATAAAGCGCTACGAGCTATGAATATCGCTTTTGTTGTTTTATTTTGTACTGTCTTTTTCTATGCAGTGTCATTTACGTTAGCCATGGGACATGATGAAGCGGTTAAAGCGTATGAGCAAAATATTTCTGCATTAGCGATTGCAGCAAAATTCTTCCCTGGCGGTTGGGTGACTGTGGTCAGTGTTATGTTGAATATTTTTGCGGTAATGACGGCATTCTTTGGGGTTTACTTAGGGTTTCGCGAAGCCACGCAGGGTATTGTGATGAATATTTTGCAACGCATGATGCCGGTAGAGCGCATTAATGAGAACTGGGTGAAAAATGGCATTATGATATTTGCGGTACTACTGGCATGGGGAGCGATTATTCTCAATGCACCGGTGCTTAGTTTTACCTCAATTTGTAGCCCAATTTTCGGGATGGTGGGTTGTTTAATTCCAGCGTATTTAGTTTATAAAGTTCCTATGTTGCATAAATATAAAGGTATTTCTTTATACCTCATTATTTTCACAGGGATTTTATTGTGTATCTCTCCATTCTTAGCATTCGCTTAATGTTAAATACGTAAATAATGTGCGCTCTATCTGAATGATCGGGCGCACATTTTTTATTGTACTTAAGCGTAATAAAGAAAAGTGATTATTGCTCAAATAACGGGGTTGGCTTGCCGTTGTCATCGATAGCCACGAAATTAAATTGTCCGTGGATTACCTCTTCGCGTCCTTCCGCGTACATATCTTCTAAAAAGATAGAGACATTAACGGTAAGGCTAGTTCTACCGACACGGATCACTTTACCAACTAATTCAACAATGGTGCCTGATGGAATCGGGTGCGTAAAATTGATTTTTTCTGTCGAAACGGTTACCAGTCTTTTACGGCAAAAACGGGTAGCGGTAATAAAGGACACTTCGTCCATCCACGCTAATGCGGTGCCACCAAACAATGTGCTGTGATGGTTAGTGGTGGTTGGGAAAACCACTTTAGAGACATGAGTAACAGATTGTTCAATTTTTTGTTTGATTACATCATCAACGTTGGAACACATATTTAAGCCTTACTTTGAATTCTCACTATTTAAATGTCGAACCAGCAAACTAATTACTTGCTGCAACATTAATGTGCGTATCATTAATGTTGCGAATAAGTGTAATCCTGATCACAAATAAATACAGTGATTAATCAAACATGAATCGTTCCGGCTAGAAAGAGTGTCGCTTTTCCCGTCAATTTGACGCGATTTTGTTCAATCAAACAGTGTATTTTTCCACCACGCTCAGAAATTTGATGACCTAATAACGAATTTTTCTGTAAGCGCTTAGCCCAAAGTGGGGCAATCGCACAGTGGGAAGTTCCTGTGACGGGATCTTCATCGACGCCTTTGGCAGGGGCAAAATAGCGAGAAACAAAGTCACATTGATCATCAGTGCTTTTTGCTGTGATGGTTAGACCCTGTAAGGGAAGCTTAGCGAGTCTCAACATATCTGGGTGGCAATGTTGCACTTGCTCTGATGAATCGACAAAACAGATGTAGCGGTCTTTGGCTAAATAGAGTTCAGAAATGGTTGTGCCGAGAATGTCATTTAATTGAGGATATTGGCTTAGATTCGCTGGCTCACACGCTAAAATTGGAAAGTCTAATGTGAAGCCGTTTTGGTTTTTGTAGACGGTCAGCTCCCCAGATAAGGATTGGAACACAATTGGGTTGATAGGGTGCTGTTTAAATCGGTTTAGAATATAGGATGCCGCAAGGGTGGCATGACCACACAGTTTGACTTCCATTAGTGGTGTAAACCAGCGGATGTGCTCACCAACTAAAAAGGCTGTTTCAGATAAATTAATCTCGGCGGCAATGGCGATAAGTTTGTCATCTGGCAGCCATTCATCGAGCAGGACAATGGCGGCAGGGTTGCCATGAAATAGGGTATCAGTGAACGCATCGACATAATAAATCGGAAAAGATTGTGAGCTCATGGTAAAAATCCTTGAGAGGAAATAACTCATTATGGTTAGAAAAGTAGAAGGAGAGTATCACGAGATTGGCGATATAGAGGAGAGGTTGGCGCAATAATTTTTGTGATTATTACGCCAACAGAATAATGTCTAATTATAGGGAATCTTACTTCGCGTTAGCTTCGTTTCTATCCGCGTTTTTCAGCATTTTTCTCACAGGAATAATCAGAGCGGCTAACACAATGGCGCAGATCACCAGTGCGATAGAAACGTGAGAGAATAGCTCAGGCATAGAATCCAATTGGTCTTTACGGATATTACCACCCATGATACCTGCCGCTAAGTTACCTAGCGCGCTTGCACAGAACCATAATCCCATGACTTGTCCACGCATTTTTTGCGGAGCCAGTAATGTCATGGTTGCCAGTCCAATTGGGCTTAAACATAGCTCACCTAAGGTCAGTAATAAGATACTGCCCACTAACCAGAATGGGGATACACCAGATTGTGTCGCAAGAACTTGGTTAGCTGCCACCATCATGATAGCAAAACCACCCGCAGCAAACAGGATACCAATGACAAACTTGGTCATGCTGCTTGGGTTCAGATTACGCTTGGCTAATGATGGCCAGAACCAGCTGAAAATAGGTGCTAACAGGATGATAAACAAGGCGTTGATTGACTGGAACCAAATCGTTGGGATTTCAAAATTACCCCATTGGCGATCGGTGTAGTCGCGCGCAAAGATGTTAAATGATGTTGGTTTTTGCTCAAACGCAGACCAGAAGAATGCCGCAGCAATTAACAGAATCAAGCAAGCGAGTAAACGGGAGCGTTCGCTACTGTTTAAACCTGCGCAGAAGAACATAAAAATAAAGTAGATGCCCACACAAGTAGAGATAATGTAAGCAGAACTTTTTGCAATCACCGTAGGGTTGAATGGAATCGTCCCGTTATTGATTAATACGACTAGTACTGCCAGTGCTGCCATTGCAACCGTAACCCATTTACCAACATTTTTACGTTGCACAGTAGGGTGGTTCCAAGTGGAATCTAAGCCAACTTCTTTGTCATAACGACGCATTTGTGGAATCGCGTAGAAACGGAAGATAAGTAGGGCGACTAACATACCCAAGCCACCCAAGCCAAAGCCTAAGTGCCAACCGTATTTCTCATGTAATGGGCCAATAATTAATGGGGCAATAAATGAGCCCATATTGATACCCATATAGAACAGAGAGAAGCCGCCATCACGACGGGTATCTTCTTTCTTATATAAAGTACCGACCATGACAGTGATACAGGTTTTAAATAGACCCGTACCGAGGACAATCAGCAGTAAACCGATAAAGAAAAAGGTATTGGTGAAGAGTGCAGACAGCGCAATAGATAAGTGACCTAATGCAATGATTAAGGAACCATACCAAACCGCACGGCGTTGACCTAACCAGTTATCTGCTAACCAACCACCCGGTAATGAGGTGATATAAACACCACCTGCAAAGATACCGACAATCGCAGAAGCTTGCTCAATCGGAAGCCCCATCCCACCTTGCAACAAAGTTGCACTCATGAATAGGATCAGAAGGGGACGAACACCATAGAAAGAAAAACGTTCCCACATTTCTGTGAGGAAAAGTGAACTTAATGGGTAAGGATGCCCAAAAAAAGTTTTAGTTTTAGTCGCAGAATGACTCATCTGTGAACTCCAATACGTTATGACTTAAGAGGTTGTGCCGAATTGTGAATGTGGAGCAAAACCCCACCACTATTTTTTATTGATATGTTAATGCTGTGTTGCAAACATATTTTCGGCATACATTATTATAAAATTGCTAATAAGCAGAATGAATTTATCGTAAGAAAGTTAGTTTTAAGATGAAAATTCGATGTAACTCTCATTCTTACGATAAGAGGGCACAGAATAACGGATTTTTATTGACAATAAAAGAATGTTTTTTGAATCGATTAAGTTCATTAAAAACATATGGTTACAAGTTGATTTCTGCGCTTATAAACTTTTCATGGAAAAGATAATAAAAAGTTATGTTTTGGCGTGGAAATCACACCATTACCATTACTTTTGGGAGGGAGATGCTCTTAGACCATCAGATTGTTTTCTGATTATTATCCACGAATAAATCAGGTTTATGAGTACTAATACAGAGGTGAAGAAGAAGACAGCTCTAAAGCCGTAAGTGGCTGCCACAAAGGAACCCATCAAAGGACCTGTGACATTACCTACATCGCGTAATGCTTGGTTGTAGCTAAATATTCGCCCAGTAATTTGGTGGGAGATATTATAAATTATTAAAGTTTGTACTGCGGGTAATAACGCGGCATTAAGGGCACCAAGCAAAAAGCGTAAAGCGCCTAACTCCCAATAGCTACTGACTAATCCCATCGGGAATAAGACAAAAATGGATGCGCCAAGCACTGCCAATAAAACGCGGTCGGGTCCAATGCGGTCACTCAGTTTTCCAAGCATGGGTGCGCTAATCAGGGCAGCAACACCAGGAATAGAGGCAATCACGCCGCTAATAAAAGCAAGGTTATCCATCGAGTTAGACAATTCCCTCACGTATAACGTGATCACGGGATTAATTGAACCCATAGACGCTTGGATGATCATGGTGGTGAAAAACAAGCTGATTACTAAGTTTTTATTACGTAAAGAGGCAAAAACTTGTTTCCCCGTGAGGGCATCTTTACGAGAAACAGGAGTAAAGCGCTCACGCACATAGAAAAGAGTGACAAAAAAGCAGATAAATAACACACTTGCGGTAATGAAAAACACGGGACGCAAGCCATATTGATCAGCTAAAAAACCACCAATGAGTGGACCAATCAATGCGCCGCTAACTGCGCCAGTCGCTAAAACGCCCATCGCCCAGCCGCTTTTATTAACGGGTACCTGTGTTGCAATTAGCGCATTAGCATTCGGGACAAACCCGCCAAGTAAGCCTAAAAGTGCTCGCAAAGCCAAAAGCTGCCAAATATTCTGCGCAAAGCCAATCAACACCATCACAATCGCCATACCAAGGGCTGAACGCAGCAACATTAATTTACGACCGCGGCGGTCAGAAAGGCGCCCCCAAAAAGGTGCAGCAATAGCGGAAAAGAGAAAAGTAATACTGAAAACAGCACCGGTCCATAAATTCAATGAAGTATGGTCAGTAACGCCAAGCTCTTCAATATAAAGAGGGAGGAAAGGCATGATCAGGCTGAAGGCTGCGCCCGTTAGAAAGCAGCCGAACCAGACGATGTAGAGGTTTTTTTTCCAGTAAGTACTTTTCTTCATACATTCCCTTCATACTTCGTGCCGTAGCGTTGTTGGCTTCACTCCCGTCATATTTTCGTGCCGCAGCGTTGTTGGCTTCATTCGCGGACCCCAGTCACATACTTATGTATGCTCCTGGGGATCCACTCATTTGCCGCCTAGCTGCAGCACAAACTATTTTGGGAGAACCACCTAGCTACTATATGAGTTGTTTCGAAAATGTGCAGCTATAGGGTGATTCACCACACACCAACAATGTCGGGAATTACATAGCCTAGCGGTGGTGGATTTTATCTAAATCGCCATACAGAGAAGGTTCTCCCTTTGGACGCGTTTTAAAACGGCGGTGCATCCACATATATTGCTCTGGTGCCCGTAAAATTTCTTTCTCAATGACCTGATTCATCATTGTCGCGGTGGCGACATTATCGTCCACAGGGAAATTGTCCACCGCTGGCTGAATCAGCAATTTATAGCCCTTACCATCGGGTAAGCGGATAGCTGAAAACGGCACAACGAGTGGATTGCCAAGAGATAATAAGATCTGTGAGCCATTGGTGGTTGCCGCTTTTTCCACCGCAAATAATGGCGCGAATGAACTGTTTCGAGGACCGTAATCATGGTCAGGGGCATACCATAAAATTTCCCCTTCTTTTAATGCGCGGATCATGCCTTTAACGTCTTTACGGTCGAGCATGTATTTATTAGATTTCAAACGTCCACGAGTTTGTAGCCAATCCATCAGTTTATTATCGTTAGCGCGATAAACACCAATGCCGGGGTTCAACATACCAAATGCACGACCGCCGATTTCCAACGTTAAGAAATGGACGCCTAACACAATAATGCCACGACCGGTTTCTTGAGCGGTGAGCATATTTTCACGACCTTCAACTTTAAGCCAACGGCGCACTCGCCAATCAGGCCAGAACCACGCCATTCCTGTTTCAAAAACGCCCATACCAACGGATTCAAAGTTTTGATCAACTAGTTTTTTACGCTCTTCTTGGCTCATTTCGGGAAAGCACAGTTGTAAATTGCGATCGGCAATGAGAACGCGTTTCTTTAAAAAGCGCTTGGAGAAACGCCCCAAACGGGTGCCTATCCAATAAATGGCTGGATAAGGAAGTAGGACTAGCAGGTATAGCACGCTAATGCCAAACCAAACTAACCAATAACGGGGATGTAATAAACTTTTCTCAAATTTTGGTGCTGGGATCATTGTTTTTTCGGTTTCTACTTTAGTGGATTTCAATTAAAAATAGCTTGTTAATCTGAATGATATCAAATTAATCAGCAAAAAGTTGCGCGGCTTGCATCGTGCTCATTAATTCCGCAAGGTTTCTAACTGCCATTTTTTCCATCACTCGAGAGCGGTGGACTTCGACGGTACGTACAGAAACACAAGCAACCTCTGCAATTTCACGGTTTATCAGCCCCTGAAGCACATAGCCACACACATCTTTTTCTTTGGGGGTTAACGTTTCATAGCGCTGTTGAATTAGAAAACGCTCAGTCGCTTTAATAGTTTGCAGACGAGCTTGCTCAAGAGTTTCAGCAAGTTGCTGGCTATCAATAGGTTTCTGTAAAAAGTCGATAGCGCCTAGTTTCACTTGCTCTACTGCCATTGGGATATCGCCATGCCCAGAAAGAAAAATGACGGCAAGTGTACTCTGTTGCTCT
The DNA here is from genome assembly GCF_028479485.1 of Providencia sp. PROV209. NCBI lineage: Bacteria > Pseudomonadati > Pseudomonadota > Gammaproteobacteria > Enterobacterales > Morganellaceae > Providencia > Providencia sp. PROV209. Next base: position 159,670 of record NZ_JAMPNR010000002.1, read on the forward strand.
TTGAGATATTGGTGAACTTGGCGTCCATCCAGTTTTGGCATCCGCATATCCAGCAATACCACACCTTCTTCATGTAAAGGCGCTTGTTGAACAAACTGTTCACTGTCGTTCCAAACAGTGACGCTATAACCTAGCGTTTCAAGTAAAAACTGACAGGAATCGGTGACATCGCTGTCATCGTCGACAAGGTGAATGACAGGCATTAACTCATTCCTCGTAGCTTATTTCTTATTCATATAAATGGTTTTGAAAGCATTGTCACATATAGTTATTGGGAATGTTATCTTTTGTGTGGCAAAACATGCGCTATTTCTGATTATCCCGAATAATTAAAAATCAAAGTAACGCGCAGACCATCTTTCCCATCTTCATTACGTTGATTTTCAATATGAATATCGCCACCTTGGCTTTGAATTAATCGCTGGCAAATCACCAAGCCTAGCCCCAATCCCTCTGGTTTCGTCGTAGCAAACGGTGTGATCCCTTGACTGAGTTGTTCGTCGGGCATTCCACCAGCATCATCTTGTAATACGAGCAAAAATCGGTTTTCAGCAAAGTGGAAGCTAAACGTTAATGTGTTGGCTCCTGCTTGGAGGCTATTACTAATCAGATTAGATAATAGTTGGTCGAGTAGGGTATCTGGCAACAAGAGATGCACATCAGGGCTATCAGGTAGCTGTAAACGAGCCATTGGGAAGTGTTGCTCAACTTGCAACAGTTGCCAAATGTGGTTGATGGTTTGTTTGACGGAGTGCTGGCGAAGTGTCAGAGGAGACTCTTGCCCTGGCTTCCCAGCCCATAAACGGAGGTTTTGAATAATATCAGCACCCCGTTGAGCCTGTTCATCAATCTTACTGATCGCACCAAGAAGCGGGTGGCTTTCAGACTCTTTTTTTAATCGTAAAATGGAGCCTTGGGCATAGTTACGGATTGCCGATAGGGGCTGGTTAAGTTCATGGGCAAATCCAGATGCCATTTCACCTAATATATTGAGTCGTTGCGCTTTTTGTAGGTTAGTTTCTTGCTGTCGCAAGCGGTTATGCGCGACTTCCAATTGTTGACTGCGGCGGCGAACTAAGAAAGCAATCCAGACGTGATTAATGCCCAGTAGCACAAAAACTAAGGCGATAATTCCAATGGTAATTTGGTGTTGGATGGTCCAACTGACGATATCTTGCCAAATTTCTCTTTGCTGTGGGTGTTGGTTGACGTCGCGCAGTAAGTTTTCAACTTGTGTGATGGATGCGGGAGCTCCCCAGCGCATGCTTGGCGCATCGCCAGATAATAAAACCTTAGTGACTTTATCCACCAAATTATCGGGCACTTCACTTAACGCGGCAAATGACCAGTTAGGGTACAGCTCAGTGCTCGTTAAGCAGGGCAATGCACTCTCTTTTTGAATCAGTGGTCGGAATTGGTGTTTATCAATCAGTCCTTCGCTATCCATGTTTTCTAATAAACAAACAGGGACAATTGCCGCAGTCAATGATTTATCCCGTAAGGCGTATAATAATGCGTCGGCAGGAAAGCCTAAAAATTGCATTCGAAAATCTTTTTCCGCGTCATACCCCAAGTCTCGTAGCACTTTATAACTCAATAAATATCCCCCAAAGGCATCCGTCGAAATGGCACCGACCTTTTTACCAATGAGTTGGTTTGCATCGTGAATATCGCTGTCATTGCGTACCAAGATAAGGCTACCAATCACGTTGCGGGTTGTACTGTTCGGTTCAACATCAGAACGCAAAGAGAGCAACCAACGCAGATGGTAACGGTTATCGAGCTGAATAAATTGTGCAGGATTGGTCAGCAAAAAATCGATTTTTCGATTGGAAATCGCCTCTTTCATTTCTTCAAGATTCAGGGGTTTTAGGATAAAGCGTTCACCGGGAATGGACTGATTAAGCGTATCGACCAAAGGCTGCCAGTGCAACTGTGTGAAATTCGGTCCACGTAAGGCGAGAACACCAATGGTCCATTGTGCCGCGCCCGCGGGTATGCACCATAGCAGCAAGGTCATTAAAAGTATGTGATACAACGGCATAGACGATTTTTTTAACATTTGGGGTTTATTCGTTGCGTTAGATCAATATCCCTTCGGGTATGTGGTAAACCACAATAGGGGTACAAGGCTTTTATTCTTACTATGGCATCAGAATCATTCGAGTAGCACAAAGATAACACACCGATTTTAAAGAGAAATAAGAATTTAGTGGTTATCAGACATCGGTAACACGGTGTTACCCAAACGTAAGATAAACCAATAATAGATTGATTATTAACTTTTATTTTCGCATTAGCAATGTCAATACTGGAGCCGATTATGGATCTGAGTAAACGAAAATTCCTACAACAGATTGGAGCCGTCACTGCGGGTGCATCGCTGATCCCAATCGCTGAGGCGGGTTTGAGTTTTTCCCCAACTCGCCGTGAAGGCAACCCTGAAAAACGTTATGGAATGCTGATTGATTTACGCCGTTGTGTAGGGTGTCAATCCTGTACGGTCAGCTGTTCCGTTGAAAACCAAACACCACAAGGTCAATTTAGAACCACTGTTAACCAATATCAAGTTTCCTTAAAAGGGGAAGATGGGTTGACTAACGTTCTATTGCCCCGCTTGTGTAACCATTGTGATAACCCTCCTTGCGTGCCTGTTTGCCCAGTGCAAGCAACTTTCCAGCGTGAAGATGGCATTGTCGTTATTGATAATGAACGTTGTGTGGGTTGTGCCTATTGTGTACAAGCTTGCCCGTATGATGCGCGTTTTATTAACCACTCAACACAAACTGCAGACAAATGTACGTTCTGCGCACATCGCTTAGAAGTCGGCTTATTACCTGCTTGCGTGGAATCGTGTGTCGGTGGCGCGCGTATTATTGGCGATTTAAAAGATCCCAATAGCACTATCCGTAAGATGCTGACAGAGCATGAAGCGCAAATCAAAGTATTGAAACCAGAAAGTGGCACGTTGCCACAGGTGTTTTATTTAGGGCTGGATGATGCGTTTGTGGAGCCGTTGCAAGGTAAAGGGCAACCGGCATTATGGCAGGAGGTGTTCTGATGAGCGAACAAGTGACCTATATTTCTGAAATTATGGCGCAGCCACAAGAGTTTTTCTGGCTTCCTTGGGCGGTGCAATACTTTTTCTTTATTGGTATTGCTGCCTGTGCGGTGCTGTATGCCTGCTATCTTCATTGGCAAAATCGCAGTGAGAATGGTCGCCTCGAAATGATTGCTGTCTTTATTGCGATTACGATGGGGATCACTGCTCCATTGGCATTGACGGCTGACCTGCACCAAACCGCGCGTGTATGGCACTTTTATGCACATCCAACAATGTGGTCTTGGATGTGGTGGGGCTCTGTGTTGCTACCGCTATTTACCACGTTTGTTGGGTTGTACTTTGTAGCGCTATTGGTCAAATTGATTTGGAAGAAAGAGTATAAAGCGACCCGTTGGGTTGCACTGTTAGGTGGCCTGTCTGCGATGGGATTACTGCTGTATACCGGTCGTGAAGCGTCTGTTTTAGTTGCTCGTCCAATTTGGTTTAGCTGGTGGATACCTGCCTTGATGTTCTTAAGTGCACTACAAGTGTTACCTGCTCTGATGAGTTTAGGCGCACGTCGTGAGCCGCAATATCAAAATCGTTTGGCTCGTTTCCAAGTGATTAGCTTGTTGCTGTTTGCGGTCTGTTTTGCCCTGTGGATCTCCGGTGATACCACATCAGGTATTGCGGTTCGCCAACAATTAGATGTGGCAAGCCCGGGCTGGTGGATGTTGATGGGCGTTTGTGCGCTGTGGGCTATCACCTTTGTGATGGCAGTGAGCAATGTAAAAGCTGTTCGTTCAGTGCCTTACATTACCGTTTTAGCGTTAGTGTCTATGGCGTTAGCGTGGGTATTACGCTGGATTTTCCTGATGGAAGTCCAAGCGGTGCCAAAATACAACATGATTACCAATCCATATCATTTCCCATTAGGGAATGATGGATTACTGGCAATAGTCGGTACGTTTGGATTGTGGATTGCATTAACAATTATTGTTCGCGAAGGTGTTCGCTGGTTTGCGGGGAGAGTGCAACATGGCTAAATTCTCAAGACGTCAATGGCTTAAAGGTGGTTTAGTTGTCGGTGGTCTTGCCTTATTTGGTGCAAGCTACCGTGAAGTTGCCAAGCGTGCTGTGGATGGTTTAGTGGATGGCACTTCTGGGAAAGTGACGCTGAATCGCATTAATGGTAATTCACTTATTCCTGAAGGAACGGCGATTGGTGGTTGGAAGGAAAATCCGGAGCAAGTTGTCTCGATGACACAATGCTTTGGTTGTTGGACCCAATGTGGGATCCGTGCCCGTGTAGATAGCGCAAAAAATGAAGTGCTGCGCATCGCCGGTAACCCTTATCATCCATTATCCCACGAAAAACATTTCCCTTATGGTATGCCATTATCGACAGCATTTGCCAAAATGGGGGGCGAAAGTGGCTTAGAACATCGTTCGACAGCTTGTGCCCGTGGTGCAACGTTAATGGAAGGGCTAACCAGCCCATTACGTATTCTCGAACCAATGAAACGTGTAGGTAAACGCGGTGAAGGTAAATGGGAACGTATTAGCTTCGAGCAATTAATTAAAGAAGTTGTTGAAGGTGGAGATTTATTTGGCGAAGGGCACGTGGATGGCTTACGTGCTATTCGGGACCTAGAAACGCCATTAGATCCATCTCAACCAAAGTTAGGACCAAAAGCGAATCAGTTATTGGTGACGAATGCCGGAGATGATGGTCGTGATGGGTTTATTCGTCGCTTTGCTCAAAATGCGTTTGGGAGTAAAAACTTTGGTGCTCACGGGGCTTATTGTGGTCTTGCCTATCGTGCGGGCTCCGGTGCGTTGATGGATGACTTGGACAAAAACGCCCACGTTAAGCCTGATTGGGACAATACGCGCTTTGCGCTGTTTATTGGAACCTCTCCGGCACAATCAGGAAACCCATTTAAACGTCAAGGTCGCCAGTTGGCGAGTGCTCGTCTGCGAGATTCTTTTAATTATGTTGTTGTTTCTCCTGCATTACCATTAACCACAACGCTAGCGAATGATCATGGTCACTGGGTGCCAGTTCAGCCGGGAACGGATGCGGCATTAGTGATGGGAATGATCCGCTGGATTATTGAAAATAATCGCTATAACGCAGCGTATCTCAGCGTACCAAGTGAAAAATCGATGGAAGCGGCAGGCGAAAAAAGCTGGACGAATGCAACCCATTTGGTGATCACCGATGATGCGCATCCGCTGGCAGGTAATTTACTACAAGAATTCCATTTGACGGGTGTGGCGCCAGAAGTCGCTGAAAATGGCAAGGATGAAGAGAAAAAAGCGTATTTAGTACAGGATGCGAATGGTGAGCTGAAGCTCGCGGATGATGTGACCAATGCGGAGTTGTTCGTCACTCGTCAAGTGACTTTGCATGATGGTAGCGAAGTCACTGTAAAATCCAGTTTCCAATGTTTAAAAGAAGCTGCGGATCGCATGACGCTAGAAGAATATAGCCAGCGCTGCCAAGTTCCAGTAAAAACCATTGAATCACTGGGTAAAGCCTTAACTTCTTACGATAGAAAAGCGGCGGTGATTTCTCACGGCGGTATGATGAGTGGGAATGGTTTCTATACGGCTTGGGCTGTGATTATGCTCAATGCTCTCATTGGTAATTTAAACCTGAAAGGCGGCGTGTCTGTAGGTGGCGGCAAATTTAACGGTGAAAATGATGGTCCCCGTTACAATATCGCTGGCTATAAAGGCAAAGTGAAGCCTAAAGGGGTGGTGTTATCACGCAGTAATGAAGTTTATGAAAAATCGGATGAATTTAAAGCAAGAGTGGCGGCGGGTGAAAAACCATATCCAGCTAAAGCTCCTTGGTATCCGTTTGCAAAAGGTCAGTTAACCGAGCAGCTTGCATCTGCATTATTGGGCTATCCATATTCGCTGAAAGCGTGGATCACCAATATGACTAATCCTGTGTATGGTATTGCGGGTATTCGTCAGGTGATGGAAGAAAAACTGAAAGACCCGAAACATCTGCCTTTGATTATTGGTATTGATGCTTTCATGAATGAAACCACGGCGTTGGCGGACTACATTGTGCCAGATACCCATAACTTTGAAAGTTGGGGGTTCAGTGCCCCATGGTCTGGTGTTCAAGTGAAAGCGAGTACGGCGCGTTGGCCAATTGTTGAATCTCGTACTGCAAAAACGGTGGATGGTCAGCCAATTTCAATGGAAGCATTCTGTATTGCCGTCGCAAAAGAACTGAAATTACCCGGCTTCGGCGATAATGTCATCGCGGATATGGATGGCAACATGTATCCACTCAACACCGCCGAGGATTATTATCTTCGAGTCGCGGCGAACATGGCTTGGCTGGGTGAGAAACCAGTTCCAGAAGCAGCAACGGAAGACATCAAAATCAGTGGAGTGGAACGCATCATGCCTGATATTACTCGGACATTGAAACCGGAAGAAGTTCGCCGTGTAGCGTATATCTTTACTCGTGGTGGTCGGTTTGCTCCTTATGAAAAAGCGTGGGATGGTGATGCGACAGGTCCACAATGGAAGAAAGGGTTACAAATTTGGAATCCAACCGTAGCCATTAACCGTCATGCTATTACGGGTGAGCGTTTTAGTGGTTGCCCGACTTACTATCCGCCACGTATGGCAAATGGTGAAGATGTTAATGCGGTATTCCCAGAGAAAGAGTGGCCATTAAAAATGATGTCCTTTAAATCCCATGTCATGAGCAGCTCTACGACGATGATCGAGCGTCTACGCCATGTGAAGCCAACAAACTTAGTTGCGATTCATCCCGATGATGCGGCGAAGATGGGGGTAAAACACGGGGATTGGATCAAAATTACCACGCCGGGTGGTCATGCGGAGGCTCAGATTAGTGTGCTTGATGGGGTTATGCCGGGAGTTTTGGCGGTTGAGCATGGCTATGGGCACACTGAAATGGGTGCAAAACAGCACTATTTAGACGGTGCGCCAATGCCAATGAATGCGGCAAATGGTTCAGGTATTAACTTGAATGACTTGGGGTTTGCGGACCCGACGCGTGAGGTCGCCAATACTTGGCTTGATTGGGTTTCTGGTGCCTCCGTGAGACAAGGTTTACCAGCCCGTATTGAATTACTTGGTTAAAGGTGAAGTTTGCCTATAAGTTAAAAGTTGTACGGTAGTAAAGTGTAGTAAGGGGCTTCTGACCTACTCTGTTCTGCATAGCAGAGTAGGGAAGAGCCTTTGCAGTTGACATTGCGCTCTACGATGCGGTTTACCCATCGTAACTTCGGCAAATGCCAGGGAGGGGGAGCCCTCCCTTTTTTCTTATTAAGCATACAATCAACATGCTGACTTTTTTTCTCACCAATGGTTTTAATCAGCGGGTCTACCATTTCAAATGTATCCACAATAATCGAGTATGATGCTTTTTGAATTCGTTCCCGCTATAAATGAATATTGAGGGTGATTTGTTTATCACTGGCTAAATTATGTAATTATCGTTTAACAATACCATAAAAATTTGATAGAAAATGTAATGCCCACTAAAAATAAATGGTTTTTTATTAACATAATAAAGGGGATAATAACTCACAATTAACTAGCAATTCACGGTTAGTAATTGAAATTTATTTTATATCAAAGCATTACGAAGGAAAGCGAACACCATGCCAGTGTTAGGCAGTTAAATTTAAAGCTTTCAAATCAAACTGTTGAAACTAAATCCTTTTAGAATCAACATATTGAAAAACAAGTTAAGCAGCTATAGGCAACATATTATAGTTTAAGTGTGGACAGCATGTGGACACTTGAAACGCTAATAGATGCTAAAGGTCTACCCCACCTCTCAATGGATTTAATGTAATAGCGAATTGCATATAATCCGGTGATAAATGCGCATACGTCATTGTCTGCTGTATGCTGGCATGACCAAGGATTTGTTGCAATGCTACAATATTTCCTCCATTCATCATGAAATGACTTGCAAAGGTATGGCGCAAAATATGCGTAGCCTGTCCATATGGCAAATCAGTTTTCACTTTCTTCATTCTTTGTCTGAATGTGTTATAAACAACCTTAAATAACAAACCTGACGGCTTAGTTTTTAATAGGCTTTGTAGTTCATCAGAGATAGGCACTGTTCTTGATTTTCCGTTTTTGGTTTCAAGGAACGTTACGCGACCGTTTATGACTTGCTCACTCTTTAGCTTTGCAGCTTCAGCCCATCTAGCGCCTGTACTTAAACACAACAAAGCAACTAGTTTGTAATCTCCAGTGAGCGAATTTAGCAGCTTTTTGATTTCCTCGTGAGTTAGGAATGTCATTTCAGCGCGTTGTTCTTTGAGAGTAGGTAAACCTTTTATTGGATTCGTGCTATTAAAGAACTCTAATTTAGTTAGGGCGGACAACATTCCAGATAACCGGTATAAATCACGATTAATGGTTGATGCGCTTACGCCATTTTTAAGCCTTCGGCTTCTATATTCCAATAAAGTAAGTTTATTAAAACGGGTTAATTGAGGATCACCTAAATCTGAAATTGTATTTCTTAACTGCCTATATTCGATATTTGCATTTTTCAGGGTGATGCCATGATATGACCACCAGAGTTCGAATAACTCACTCAATTTTCGCCTATCGGTTTTGCCGCTCTCTTTTCCTGTATGTGCTAGGGTATATCTCTCAAAAGCAATAGCTTCAGTCTTTTTATTAAATACCTTTCTGATCCGTTTTCCGTTTCGTCCAGTCGGTCTCATGTCCACTAAATAACGACCATCATCGAGTTTTTTAATAGGCATGTGATGCCTCCTCGACATGGCAAAGTGATTGGCTATCAATCCAATCAATAAAAGTAAGATGTAAGTCTAGCCAGTTTTTCTCTCTGATTGGGATAAGGTTTTGTTGTCCTGCCCATTAGGGGAGAGAGTTGGGCTTACTTGCCCGACTGATTCTGATGTTTCACCAATAGCTAACCATAGTGTGTATTTCTTAAATTGTGGATTATTAATAACGGCTTCCATTGTTGATGCTCCGGCTGGCTGATGACCTGTCTCATATTTTTTTATGGAACTTAATGATATTCCAGTCAAATCTGCGAATTGTTGTTGCGTTAATTTTTCAGCTTTCCTAATAGCTAATAATTTTTGTGAGTAATCTATTGACATGGTTCTCTCCAAAGAACTATTATTGGTTCTAAATTTAGAACGTTAACGATAGTTACTACAGCTTACAGAAACAAAAGTAAGTAGTAATAAGCAAATATCGCGGGAGATTATGACACATGAGCGAACTAAACACCGAAGGTTATATGCAGGTTTATTACCCAGTTGATGCAGTAACGTACCCAAAGTTTGCTGAATTGATAGGTAAATCTGAGTCGGCAGTAAAAGCGATGGTCGATAATAAAAAGTTGCCATTAGTGGTTTGGCAGAATCCAGACAGCAAAGGTGATGTTAAAACGCGCGGCGAGAACTGGGTTTATATTCCTGAATTTAATCGAGCGATGCGTGATGCCTTTCAGAATAGACCTAAAGAGCAACGCGACGCATGGTTACTTTGGATAGGGCTGTGATATGCAAGTTGAACAAATATCAACGCATAGCTTTAAGTATCGTAACTTTCAAATCATTAAGTTACCGGCTAAAGCAATGAATCCCGTAACCCGCTTTCATGTTCAACGTGATGATAATTCTTTTGGGTTATTTGATTCGATGGCTGAGGCTACTAAGTTTATTGATAAATTGCACAGAGGCGGTAAATGAGAAAAGTAAGTGAAGAAGATCGAGTCAATATTAAAAATAACCTTATCTTTAATATTGAAGAACATGTATTTGAATACATAAGACAATATTTAAAAAGACATTTATCAGGCTATGAAAAATCAGATTTCATTGATGAATTAAAATCAAATGGTATTTATAAAAGCGGTGACAATATAGCCACCACATTAAATATTTCAAGAGAGAAAATTACTTTTTCACTGACTGGAGATATTCAGTTAATTGTTGATGAAGATGTTCTGCAATTTCGCGATCAATCTGAAACGAAATAGCATCAACACTTGGCATTGGCGAGTCTTTAGGGTTAATAACATTTAAATGTAAAAAAGGCTCAGACATCAATCGTGTTACAGTGATTTTCCAAGGGTGAATAGTGGTCACTTTTCTATCTTGGCTCATAACTTTTCCTTATTTTTGGTGGGTTATGCCTGATTCCTGTCAAGAAATAGCAGGCATAACAAATATACCACACACTATGTTGCCGATCATGGTTAAAAAATCGGGTTAAATATCACAATGTGATTATTAATATAAGTAATAATCAAAATTAGATAGCAATTAAACAATTAAATTATTAAACAATGACCTTTATCGGTCAGGGCTTTTTATTACCTAAAAATGAGGTTTTAAAATGAGAAATATTCCAGAACCAATATTTACTCCCGTCGCTGAAAATATAAAAGCTAATCGGGAAGATGAACGTAAATCATTAATGAATCGATTTGCTGATCGCCAACGTCAATTAGCCGACAAAGTATTAACAGAGAAATTAGATTACGCGCAAGCTCATCAATTATTGGTTGATGAAGCGGATAAATTCGAGTCACAGGCGGGAGATCTTAATTATGTCTGATGTTATCGATCGCGCCAATGACCATGCCGCATTAGTACTGGAGCAACAGATTGAAGCAGCAAGGAAACCAATGAATAGGGTATCTGCGTTTGAGTGTGAGAATTGCGATCACACGATACCAGAAGCCCGCCGCCAAGCGGTTATTGGCTGCACTTTGTGTATTGACTGCCAAACACTGTATGAACTGAAAGAAAAACATTACCACAGCGTATGAGAAATCATTCTCTGCAAGCAAATAAAAAGCACACAACCCGCGGGTAGGCGGTGATTGTGTGCTCTAAGGTTATCACATGAAATCATATCATATTCAGTCGTTATTACCTCGTCTCTTACACGACTTTCAATTCAAAGAGCAAAACGGTTATTTGCGCCAAGGTGTATGCCCAAGTTGCAAGAAAAAAGAGCTATTTACCTCCATTGAAATGCCGTTTGTGTTGCGTTGTGGACGTGAAAATAAGTGTGGCGCTGAGTTGATTGTAAAAGAAATCTACCCCGATATATTTGATGACTGGTCAGCGCACTATCCTAAAACACAGCAAGCGCCGAATGCCGCCGCAGATGCTTATTTGCAGCACGCACGAGGGCTAGATGTTGCACCATTAAAAGGGCTTTATTCTGAATCGAGTTATCATGCCAATGGGTTAGGGGCGGCAACGATTAAGTTTACGTTGCCGGAGGGCGCATATTGGGAACGGATTATTGATAGACCGTCACGATTTGATCGTAAAGCTAACTTCTTTGGTTCCTATAAAGGTCATTGGTGGACACTGCCGCAACAGGATTTAACCCAAGTTAAAGAGATTTGGTTAACGGAAGGGATCTTTGATGCGTTGAGCTTGATTCAAAATGGTATTCCCGCTGTTTCTCTCATGACTTGCCATAATTATCCTGAGGTCGCTTTAAATGCGTTGAAAACTGCGATAGGTAACAATAAAAAACCGCTTTTAGTTTGGGCGTTGGATAATGGTGCAGCCGGTGAGCGCGCCATGAAAAAATTTGTTGCTCGCAGCCAAGAAGATGGATGGCGTTCGACAGCTGCTAGACCTGCTGAAATTGATACTGGCAATGATTGGAATGACTTGCACATGAAAGGTAAGTTGTTTGAGCGCGATATCGCCCGTTATCGCTACTATGGCAAGTTACTGTTAGCTTCAACCGCGTTCGAAAAAGCCCGCTTGATGTTCAACTGGACCGAGCGCTCAGAGTTCGATTTTCAACACGATAACCGGTTGTATTGGTTTAAGTTGGATATCGATAAAATGATGAAAACCATTGAGCGTATCCATGATGCCGAGCCGGATTTAGATGAAGATGAAGCCCGACAAAAAGCAGTAAAAGAGTCTGGCACTGTGGTTGAAATTGCTAACTGTTATCCTACACCGCTCTATTTCCAAAAGTCTGTAGAAACCGATGAATCATGGTATTACATGCGTGTCGATTTTCCTCGCCAGCCTCAAGTTAAAGCCACGTTTACTGCTTCGCAGTTAACCAGTGCTAGTGAATTCAAAAAGCGTTTATTGCATGTCGCTAAAGGGGCGGTTTATACCGGCACAACTTTGCAATTGGACCGTATTTGCAAGCAAGCCTTGCCGGATATTAAAGAAGTGATCACGCAAAATTATGTGGGTTATAACAAAGAGTATGGTGTGTATGTATTTAATAGTGTGGCGGTGCAGGACGGTAAGTGTTTCACACTCAATGAGGAGGATTATTTCTCTCTCAATAAATTGGATATTAAGACACTAAGCCTTAGCCCGTTATTAGCAATCAATACGGAACTGAATGAGTTTGATACTGGCTGGTTAGAATCGCTTTGGGAGGCATTCGGTGCAAAAGGTTATGTAGTGCTGGCGTTCTGGCTAGGATCATTCTTCTCAGAGCAGATACGTAAGACCCATAAAAGCTACCCATTTTTAGAAATTTGTGGAGAGCCTGGTTCGGGTAAAAGTACGTTGATTGAGTTCTTATGGCGCTTATGTGGTCGTGCTGATTATGAGGGGTTCGATGCATCTAAATCCAGTGCCGCAGCTCGAGGACGAAATTTTTCGCAGATTAGTAATTTGCCGGTGTGTTTAATAGAAAGCGATCGAATGCAAGATAATGCAAAACTGAAAGCATTTGATTGGGAAGAATTAAAATCACTGTATAACGGGCGTGCTACACGTTCATTAGGCGTTAAAAATAGTGGGAATGAGACTTATGAGCCGTTATTTAAAGGGAGTATTGTGATTGCTCAGAATGCTGAAATTAACGCGTCACGTGCTGTTTTAGAACGGATTATTCATCTGTATACCGATAAAGCTGAGCAGAGCGTTGAAACCCGTTATGCCGCCATTGCCCTTGAACGTTATCCCATAGAAAAGTTATCCGGTTTTCTGCCTACGGTGCTGATGAAAGAAGCGGCAATATTAAAGCAATATAATGAGCGCGTAGATGGCTTACAGGCGCAGTTATTTGCGGATAAGGCGATTAACCATGAGCGGATCGCCAAAAATCACGCACAGTTAATTGCATTGCTAGAAACGTTAGCGTTAGTTCTTCCTGTAAAAGCGGCTCATATTCGCCAAACCCGTGACTTTATTATTGAGTTGGCTAAACAACGCGTTCAAGCGATCCAACTTGACCAACCGCAAGTGATGGAGTTTTGGGATATGTTCGACTATCTGCAAGATAATGAAGCGTTTGGTGTGAATCACAGCATTGAGCAGGGCGTTTATGCGGTGAACTTTAACCATATCGCACAGGTAGCCAGTGAACACCGGCAGTCTATGCAATTGAATACCGAAATTAAGAACCTGTTGAAGTCAGGGCGGATGCGTAAGTTTGTGGGTGTTAAGACGGTACGAAGCGTGGTGAACAGCCAGTTTAATAGTTCGCTTGCAGCAGGGAGTCAACTTAAGAAGCCCGAAGTGATTAAGTGCTGGGTGTTTCAGGAAAACAGTGAGAGTTAGTTTCTCATCCATTCATCTATAGGCTGCCAATGTGCAGCCTTTCTTTTATCTGTAGAAAGATATCAAGCAAATACCATAAATACTCAGAATGACTAACAAGAGAAAGAATAAAAGATTGTGCGATAAATAAGCATTACTAAGTGTCTTTTTTATAAATAGAGAATTTGTGGGAGGGGTTCGGAAAGCGGTTACAATGGTTACAAAATTAAAATAATTTCATATCTTATTGATTATATATAGAAATATAGAAAATTAAAAAGGTTACAAATGGGTTACTTTGCGGTTACGTGTAACCGTCTTGAGAGGTTACAAATTAAAAATATAACTTATTGTTTTATAAGGGTGTAACTTTTCAACCCTTGTTTTGTAACCCGTTGTAACCAGTAAAAAGTTACAATGGACTCTTTTATAATCAGTGAGTTAGAAGTGGTTTTGGTAGGGTGTAACCGTTGTAACCGGTTTCCGAAGGGGGCATTATATTTGACAAAAATAATTACACTCTGAAAAATGACATCTATGTCTTTCAGAGTGTTGCTCTATGAAATATTAAAGCTTATCTAATGCTTCTTTAGGGACATGAGTTTTATACATTCGTAATATTTCTTCACCTAATGAGTATTCATCTTCAAAAGCGCTGTTAAGGATGTATGTGTTCTGTTCAAGCCATTCTTTATTATTTCTATTCTGACCTAGTTCTAGTTGAATATCTCTTGAGTTTTTTAGTAAACTTTTTTGGCTATAATAATAATTCATTATTAAGGATACTTCGTTCTGGTCAAGAAGATATATTTTTGGTAGGTAAATAGTATATACATCATCTCTTAATGTATTTAAAATGTTTAATCGTATGTTAGCAAAAGCGTTAAGTTCTACAGCACTAGGCTCACAAGTTTCATCTTGACAAGCATCATAATTAAACCCTGCTGTTTTTGTACTATTTAAAAGTCTCAGATTTGATTGGTTATATGATATTTCATATGCAAACATAGTCCTTATGTTGTTTTTTTCGTTTTCTATATTTTGTTTATCTCTATTTTCGATATTATTTTGTGTGGAAATGTGGAAATATAATGATAAGATTATTCCTATTACCATCAAAAAAAGATTTAAATCAAGTTTTGTGACTCTTATTTTTAGGAAATACATATTCTTCTCTCCAAGCTAATAAACGAACATATCTTAACTTATTTACTGCTTTACTAGGAGTCCTGTCAATAACTGTAGATCGCAGGTCACATCCAATTTTTCATATGTACAATTTTACGAGCCAGAACACGGCTCTGGCGATGTATCGAACATAAGAAAATATGGTTGAGTTTATAGAAACTGATGCCGAGAACGTCGAAGGAGGGAAATCTCATAAGATAAGCAACAGAGACAGATATCAAAAATTTAATTAAGTGAGAGTGATAGGAAAAAACAGTTGGAAATAGTCACTTTTGAATGATGAATAGATATCATTTAAAGAATGATATTTAAGCAAGTTCAGTACCTATTCTATTAAACAATTAATAATTATGCTACATGTTATGTCGAATTTTGCTGTTAGATCACTGTTTACTATGAATAATTAGTTTAAACTTTCCTTACTACACAAATTATTACTTTTTAAATGTAAAAAGTAATAACCCAAGTAAATTTGTTTAGTTCTATAAATGTGAACATGTACGTAGAGAAAATAATCATTATTATTAAAAAGAGAGGTATTCGATGAGTGATAGAGTAGAAAAAAATAATCTTGCTATTCCTAGAATTTTGCAGTTACAGATAAAAAATTTTGGCTGCTTTGATAATACTGGTGTATCAGTTGATATAAATAAAATTGTTATTATTGTTGGTGAAAATAATATAGGCAAAAGCACTATATTAAGGGCATTTGAAGCTGTCACAACATCAGGAAAACTTACATTAGAAGATTTTCATGATAGAAATGAAATAAACAAACCGGAAATAATAGTTAAGTCATTAGTAGTTAGTAGTAATAAACCTGGTGATGAGTGGTGTATTCCAACGGCTAATGAGGATGAATGGGTTGTTAAAGAGAAATGGGTATGGGATAAAGCTAATACATCACCAACAAGACATGGATGGTTGAAAGATATCTCATTAGAAGACGGATATCGGTGGGCAACTGATGATGATAAAGAAAAGTGTCCTTGGGGGGCTACTAATGTTGCTAAATCAAAAAGACCAGAACCTCACAGAATAAATACTTTCGACTCACCTTCCGAACAAGAAAAGAAAACGTTAGGATTGCTCGATGCATTGATTGATACTTATATTGAGCTATTGCTATCCAAGGATAATAATGATGAGGATGCAGTAAAATTCAAAAAAGATATAGAAAAAATAAAAAAATATAAAGAGACAATAACTGAGTCTCAAAGGCAAACAACTGATATAATTGAAGAAGAAGTAAATAAAGTTATATCAAATATATTTAAAGACCATAAATTCTTTATAAAAAGAAATGATGATTTTATTAAAACATTGTTTAAAAATAACTATCTTATAGAGGTAGGAAACGATGAAAGTAGCTATCCATTATCAAAACAAGGTAGTGGCACACAAAGAACAATTTTATGGTCAATATTAAAAACGTTGACTGATAAGAAAACACTTCTTGACAAAAAAACAAAACCTGCCAGTAAAAATATTTCAAATATATTACTTATTGATGAGCCAGAACTTAGCCTGCATCCAACAGCTGCAGCTAATGTAAGGGATGTGTTATACAATCTAGCAGGTACTGCTGGATGGCAAGTTATGATTACCACTCATTCTCCTGAATTTATTGATTTAAGTAAAGATCACACGACCATAATTAGAGTTGAAAGGAAGGATGGAGATATCAAAACTTCAACGCTTTTCTCTCCAGAAAAAGCAAAGCTCGATGGAACAGATAAAGAGAGATTAAAATTAGAAAACGCTTTCGATTCACATATATCTAAGGCTTTCTTCGGTGGGGATGTTTTAGTTATAGAAGGTGATACTGAATACAGTATTTTTAGCTATATAAAGATGAGAGAGATAGAAAAAGGGAATAATGAATACATAGATCTTAATATCATTCGAGCTAGAGGGAAAGTTACAGTCGCATCAATGATGAAAGTTCTAAACCATTTCAAAAAAAAATATTTCGTTCTACATGACTGTGATACTCAACGGTGTTTTTCCAAAAGAAGAATTGGTGATAAAAGTGATAGTTTCACCATAGAATATAAAATTATAGAACAAGCTAATGGTGCATGGACTAACAATACAAAGATAATGAACGAAATGACGGAGAGAAGTAGTGTATATGCATCAGTTGTAAATTTTGAAGATGCTTATTTATCCGAGGTTGTATCATCGGATAAACCATCTCACTCAATAGAAATAATAAAAAATGATGAGGAATTCTACAAAAAAATGAAGGATGTTTTAGATATAATATTAGATAAAAAGAATATAGAATCAGAACATAAAAATAAAATAATAAAATGGAATACCATGGAAGACTTAAATTCCGCATATGAAGAATGGGCAAAATAAGTAGAAGATTTTTTAAAATTAGAGCGATGGAAGTCTAGTCGCTCCTTTGTTTTTAACTTGTCAATTTAACATCAATTAATAGTGTCATTTTCTGCCCTAGAATTTACCATTAAATTAAGCGTTTTTATACAATAACACCATAAAATTTAGTCTAAATTAATGTTAATTATTATTAGCAGACCGCCATGCTATGGCGGTTTTAGTTGTAAAATAAGATTACACTCCTTGAGTGAATTACATAAATATAATATCAATAATTTTTCGTGTTTATTATTTAAAGGCAACCTTTTTCAGAATGAAATTTCTTATTTTCTGATATTTTGTTTTTTTTCTAATGTATCGTTTCATAACTTTTCCTTTCACTATTTGTTTAAGCTTGAGTTTAAAACCTTTATTGCTGTGATAGCAATGAAATAGAAAAATAATAATGTTAATTACTATCCCAATCCCAAAAAATGAAATGTCAAATATGTACTGTAAAATGAAAATTAAATTTTTAAAGTTTCTTATTAAGTTTTTATAGTTTTTAATTGGATTTATCATTGTTACCTCTAATGATAAATACCGCGGTGCAGGATATATCCCGCGATAGGTTGAATTTTTATATCCACACCTATTTATAAAATTAGAATTGCTATAAACCTCATAATTGATTAAAAAACGATCAAGTATTTATTTTATTCTTAATATTGTCATTTTATGATTTATGAGTGGAGTTAAAAACTAATTGTAAGTAAAAATAAACGTCTATTTAAAATAGTTTCCATTTTGTTGATATTTTAAGTTTTAGGGGGTTTGTTGTTTTATGGCTGTGCCAAATAAAGCAATTTTCCACCTAAATCCGCAAGAGCAAACAAGGATTGTTACCCACGCAAAGCCCCACCACTGACGCGGTTCTGACGACCTCATGCAGGTGCATGAAAACCAAACTATTTAGTGGGCAGGCGTGGCGGGGCTACGATTGCGCGGCGGCATGTTTACTGTTAATTATCACCGCGCAAATTCTCCGAGCCATAGCCGCGTTAAATTCAAATTTCTATAGCTAGATAGCAATTATTTTAGGTCGTCTCAGAATGGATTACAGGGAGGCTAAGCTTCGATTTGGTGGGAATAAAATTAGGGCGATTCGTCTTGGTGTGGTGGTTTTGATATAATAGTGTGGGGTCTTATTATTATTTAAACCATCGAGATCACCTGCCTAATGGCGAAAAAATACCGCCATTGAGGCGGTACCATGTTTAATATTGAGATGATTTATTCGTTATCATCATCCAGCCGGTACGGATCAAACTGAATAACTTCTTCACCACACCAATCATTTAACTGTTTCATCTTGGCTTGCAGTGGAATGAGTTCATTGCGAACAAATACCTTAGCCGCTTTCTCAACATCACCAAAACCACCGGTATTCTGTGGAATGATCCCCATCATTTGTGGTGGTACCCGATGTGCAGCGAGCATATCATCACGACTGACATTTTTAATATTTAGAAATTCATCTTTCGCGGCGACTTCACTCAGGGGCATAACTTGAATGCCGTCTTTCTTTCCGTTCGGGGCATACAGGAATAAGTTACGGAAATTGCCGGGTCCGCGACTGCTTCTTACTGCATTACGAATATTTTCAATGTCGGTCGGAGACTGTGACGAATCACTGATATACATGATGTAACCGGCATGACTCCCATTGAGATAATACCGGCGACGAAATAACGTAGCAGATTCATTTAGTAAGGTTGAGGGTAGGGCGGCAAGATATTCCGGTAAGCCATATAACTCTTGGTTGATATCAGGCTCAATCAAGTGAAACACACCGCCTTGTTGGAAAGGGTAAGGCTCACTTTCATAACCATATTTAGCAAACCAATATTGATTCTCTTCAATGCCGCGGCGGGTATATTTTGCTGGAATATGTTTAAATCGTAATAAGCCACCTAATAGATTTTTTCGCTCTTCCAAATAGGCATTGCCAAACATTAAGAAGTCGAGCGCAAAGCTATCAAAGGTTTGTCGATTAAGTAATGTATGTGGCTTAAAGGTACTGGTCAGAATATTACGCTTAACAAAAATCGCGCTGCTATGGTGTGGGGCTGCACGAAATGCTTTTGACAGTCCATTGAAGTTCATCGGTGGCTCATACCAGTTTTCCATTCTGACACATTCCAGATAATCATAAATTTCACGACTATCCAGAACGGAAACCGGTTCACCAAATGTGAACGCTTCAACGCCACCGGTATTTTGAGTTTTATTGCGATTGTTGCGGTTTTTACGGCTCATTAGTATAGCTCCACGATATTATGATGTTGGGTGCTGTCACCGGTGATCGGTTCATTGAATAAGGCATGCATTGCTGCCCATGCTAAGTCTGCATGGCTGGCATCTTCACTGCGACTGGCTTCATAGGTTGGGCGGTTACCACTGGCGGTGGTTGACCGTCTAATTGCCATAAAAGACTGAATAATGTCGGTGTCACCGGCATCGAACTCTAAGCGACCGCTGTTGATCACATCCCATGCTTTAAGCACTAAGGCGTTTTTCATTGCGGGGTTATAGACAAACTCACGGGCTTGCGGGAAAAACTCTAAAACGGATTGATAAACACCGTGCCCAATACCGGTGGAATCAATACCGATATATTCCACGTTATAACGTTCAGTCAGTTGTTTAATGGCTTCGGCTTGGGCGCGGAAGTCCATGCCGCGCCATTGATGGCGCTCTAAAATACGAAAAGCACCGCCCATCATAGATGGTGGGGCAATGACGACACAACCGGCACTATCGCCATTTTCGGTACCCTTGGCGGGATCGTACCCAATCCAAACTGAGCGATAGCCATAAGGGCGATACATTTCGGGCTGAAAATCTTCCCAAACTTCCCAACTATCAACAAGGCAACGTTGCATCAGTTCCAGTGAGAAAATCGACGCGATATCATCGACAAACTCACACATCAGCAAGTTTTGATATTCATCGGGGCTGTATTCCAGCCTCAATTGGTTGATATCAAATAAATCACATCCCCCCTTGATAGCATCCTCAACAGTGACGATTTGACGCCATTGCCCGTCTTCACATAACCTGCCAGCGGCGAGCGCTGCATGACTGACATCTATATCTATACGATCAGCTTTAGCGCGCCCTCGGTTGAATAATTTTCCAGACCAGAACGGGTATGCACTGTGCGTCAGGCTTGATGGGGTTGAGAAATAGGTTTGACGCCATTTTTTGTGGAGTGCCATGCCGCTGGCAACTTTCCGCAATTCTTGAAATTTTGGTATCCAAAAGAATTCATCTAGGTATAAGTTGCCGTGATAACTTTGGGCTGTTTTGGCATTGGTGCCCAGAAAATAGAGGGTTGCCCCGTTTGATAAAACAATGGGATCACCTTTTAAGTCCACATCCACTTCACGTGCCATCTCAATGATGTAACCTTTAAAGACGTGGGCTTGAGCCTTACTTGCAGATAGAAAAATTTGATTTCGCCCCGTAGTCAACGCATCAATGAAAGCTTCTCGTGCAAAAAAATACGTTGCCCCGATTTGTCGGGATTTGAGAATGTCGCGAATTCGATATTGATTGCCAGCGCCATACCAAACCTTTTGATAGCCGAACATATTTTCACGAAATATCTCTTCTAATCGCTCAATCTGTTCTTCGCTAAATACATTTTTATCCGGTGCGCGACGTTCACCGGCGTTGCGGTTGGCAAGCTTGGGATTTAAATCGACTTCATTGCCACCATTTTGATACTTATGGATTTTGGCGTGTCGCTCGACTTGGCGATAAAGTAGGTCGATTTCTTTGAAGTCTTTTCCCTCTTTGTTGTCTTTCTCAAGGAGTGTGCAAAGTCGCATTTCAAGCGTCATTTCGACGCGTTCAATCGGCGTGATCTCATCCCACTGATCGCGCCGTTTCCAGCTATGAATCGTGGATGCCTTTTCTTTTAAAATTTCGGCAATACGTGCAATACGGTGCCCACTGAAATAAAGGTGCATCGCGCGTTTGCGGGGTTCAAAATCATGTAATGTATTCATGCAGCCAGATTACTGAGCGCAATCCTTGCGCGCGCTGGCGTTGTGTTGTACCTGCCTTTCCTACAACAGCGACCCGTTGTCTCCTTGATGTAAACACTGAAACCTATAAGCCAACTTATTTTTGAAAAATATTCTGACAATCCCGTTTTGTTACTGATGGAGTCATTTGCATGACGAAAAAAACGAAGCCAGTGCGAATTTGTGTTGAGGGTGCCACGACCGATGGGCGCACGGTGCAGCGTTCTTGGCTAACTGATATCGAAAAAAACTACGATCCCAGTGTGTATGGTGCTCGCATTAACTCTGAACACTTAAAGTATGAATGGATGCCGCGTTTTGGTGATGTGGAGTCTGTTTATACCGAAGAAATTAAAGAGGGTGCGCTAAAAGGCAAGCTGGGCTTGTATGCCACGTTACTGCCAACTGACGACTTGATCGAAATGAATAAAAAGCGTCAGAAAGTGTATACCTCAGTGGAAATTAACCCGAAGTTCGCAGACACCGGCGAAGCCTACCTTGTTGGTTTAGCAGTAACCGATAACCCTGCCAGCCTTGGCACTGAAATGCTGCAATTTAGCGCAAGCAACAGTGTTAACCCGCTATCTGGTCGTAAGCAATCTCAAGAGAACGTGTTCACGCTTGCGGAAGAAACCCTGTTTGAATTCGATGAAGAAAAGCCGGAAACCCCGTCATTATTTTCTCGCGTAACCGAAATGTTGCGAGGTAAAAGCAAGAAAGACGATGCCCGTTTTTCTGATGTCGATAAAAGCGTTGAGCTGTGCGCTCAAACGATTGATGCCGTGCGTTTAGAGCTGGATGAAGCCAAAACAAAACTAAGCGCCTACGAAAGCGAAAGTCATGCAATCAGTGAGCTGCGTAATGAGCTGAATGAGCTAAAAGCCACGCTCAAACAAACGGATGGAAGCAATGTCAATCGACCTCAGTCGTTGGGTGATAACGGCGCGACTGCCCCTGAATTCCTGACGGATTGCTAATTAGCCCTACAAATTTGAGAGCAAACATGAAAAAACAAACCCGATTTCAATTTAATGCCTTTTTAACTCAGTTAGCGTCGTTGTTTGATGTTGAAGTAGAGGCGTTATCCAGCAAAATTGAAGTGAATCCGTCTATTGCCCAAACGCTAGAAGATAACATTCAGCAAAGCGCGGCATTCTTAACCATGGTAAACGTGGTTCCTGTTGATGAGCAATCTGGCTCTGTCATTGGTCTGGGTGTAGGTTCAACCGTAGCAGGTACAACGGACACCACGAAAAAAGACCGTCAGCCAACAGATCCAAGCGCACTGAATGAAGTAACTTATAAGTGTGAGCAAACTAACTTTGATACGTCTATTTCGTATAAAAAATTGGATTTATGGGCGAAGTTTAAAGACTTCCAGTTACGTATTCGTAACGCGATTATTCGTCGTCAAGCGCTTGACCGTATCATGATTGGTTTTAACGGTACCAGCCGCGCGAAAGACTCTAATCGTGAAGTGAATAAGTTACTGCAAGACGTCAATATCGGCTGGCTGCAAAAAGTGAGAAATGACGCGCCAGAGCATGTGGTCAGTGATGTTAAAGATGCTGATGGAAAAGTGATTTCTGCGACAATCCGCGTCGGGGTTGATGGTGATTTCCATAACCTTGATGCTTTGGTAATGAGCGCGGTTGACGATCTGATTGATGAAGAATATCAAGATGATACTGATATCGTGGTGATTTGTGGTCGTAAGTTACTCAGTGATAAGTATTTCCCGCTGGTCAATAAAGAGCAGGAAAACAGCGAAAAACTCGCGGCAGATATGATCATCAGCCAAAAACGTATCGGCGGCTTGCAAGCCGTTCGCGCACCGTATTTCCCTGATAATGCACTCCTGATCACCCGTCTTGATAACCTGTCTATTTACTGGCAGAACGAAACTCGTCGCCGTCATATTTTGGATAATCCAAAGCGTGACCAAATCGAAAACTACGAATCAGTCAATGAAGCCTATGTGGTTGAAGATTATCGCGGTGTTGCGCTGATTGAAAATATCGAGATGGTGAATGCGCCAGCAAAAGCCCCAGAAGCTGATAAGGACGAGGGCGGCGAGTAATGAGCAGCAGTATTTTCCGTCGGCACGTTATCCGTATGGGCGCAGAAAAGGACGCTCAGCAGCGCGATCCAATTATGCAAACGGGGACGGCTTACACGCAAATGACATTGATGATGAATGCTGACCGTCGCCGGTTAAAACGCATTCAGTCTTTTGAGCGCAAAGCTAGCGTGAAACGGGAAATGCTGCCTAATTATGCGCCTTGGGTCGCCGGTATTTTGGCAAGCGGTAAAGGTCAGCAAGATGATGTCACGATGCGGGTAATGTTGTGGCGTATTGATGCCGGTGATTATCACGGGGCATTAGATATTGCCGACTACGCTTTGCGTTATAACCTCAACATGCCTGATAAGCACACCCGCACAACGGGCTGTGCTATTGCGGAAGAGATTGCTGATCAGGCTGAAAAGCAATACGCCGCTAAAACCCCGATGCCGTTGGACGTCCTTACTCGAACCATGACGCTAACGATTGATGAAGATATGCCAGACCAAGTCCGTGCAAATCTTTATAAGTGGTTAGGCTATGCCCAGCGAGACAATAATCAACCTCAGCCTGCGACTTGTTCGTGGTTGAGGGCTTTGGAATTAAATGACCGTGTTGGTGTGAAGAAAGACTTGCAGCAACTTGAGAAGTACCTAGAAAAGCAGCAAGAGACCGTCACGGAACAACAGAACGAGCCACCGCGCTAGGGCGGCACAAGGGAATAATGTGATTTAACTCCCTTTGTCCACCGCCCACTTATTTAGAGGCATTGTATGGATTTTACTTCCTCACAATCACAGAACCTCACTGATGAAGTCTTTCACAGTGGTGATTTCTTTCCTGATATTCACGCACTGGATTATCAAAAATCCATGCTGACCGACGGAAAACTGACACCGGAACGCCTCAAGCATGCAATCACTAACGCCATCATTGAAATCAATCGGGAGTTATCCGCTTGGCGCCAAAGCCAGATTGAAAAGGGCTATGCGTCAATGGATAAAATTCCGGCTGAATTTGTGAATACAGAGAGTGAATTGGTGTTGCTCTATCGACGTGCCGTCTACAGCCAAACGAAAGCCAATTTGACTGAGCGTTACCGCGATGTAGATACCACTAACAGTGGTGAGAAAAAAGCCGAAGGTTTAGGTACCACGATTGATGAATTATGGCGTGATGTGCAGTGGGCAATTCAGCGCATCAAGGGTGAATCACACAATATTGTTGAATTGATATGAAAGTGCTGGCGTTGCAAGGCGAAACATTGGATGCCCTGTGCTTTCGGGTACTAGGTCAGACAGCCGGTGTGGTTGAAAAAGCGTTAGAGCTTAATCCAAACCTTGCCGATGTGGGACCAATATTAACGCACGGGATGACAGTTGAATTACCCGATATTACCGAGCAGCCCAAAAAAGCCATGATCCAACTTTGGGATTAACAACACCCTCAATAGGGGGATGGTATGAAAACGATGAAAGAACACTTTGCAGAAATTTTCGAGACAGTTAAAAACGCATTACCGCAATTGTCAGGTGTAGCATTGGCAATTTTTATTCGTTATGCCTGCCTAATTTATGACGGTGATACGCGAAAGAATAAATGGGCTGAATGCCTGTTATGCGGGGCGTTGTCATGGGCAATTATTGGTGGCGCTGAGTTTCTTGGCATTCCGAATGGCGCATCCGGCATGATTGGCGGTGCGATTGGTTTTTTAGGTGTGGAAAAAATTCGTGAGATTGCACACCGAATGATTAATAAGCGGTTGGGAGATAAATAAGTGACACGCGGAATTCGAAATAATAACCCTGGTAATATCGATTACAATCCACGAAATAAATGGCAAGGAGAATTGCCGTTTGATCCTAACATTGAGCCGCGGCATTGTCGATTTATCAAACCAGAGTACGGAATCAGAGCGCTTTTAAAGCTGCTACGAACGTATTCAACGTATCAAGGAAAGCAGGGGGTTGGTTGCGGGAAAATTGATACCGTAGAAGAAATTATAGAACGTTGGGCGCCAGCAAAAGACCGTAATAATACAGAGGGATATATTAATCGTGTCTGTAAAGAAACGGGTTTTAATCGTCGTGACTGTCTTGATGTCTATGATAAGAATACGGCATTCAAAATGGCTAAGGCAATCGTGCAGGTTGAGAATGGTCAACAGCCATACGATGACGCCATGTTTGAGAAAGCGTACAGCTTATTATGAGTAAAACGCCGCTTATATTAGCTGTTGTCAGCATAGTGATTATTGGCTGTCTCACTTTGGCTTTAGATAAAAGTGATGCTTTACGTAAGCGGCTGGAAGCGGACAACGAGCAGAAAACGCATACCATTGCGCTGCAAAATAAAATGATTGTTGATAAATCATTTCAATTTCAGCGCCTTAATCAAATAGCATCAAGTGCATCTTCAAACGAATTACATCAACGAGCTGCATCAGAGGAAAGAAAAATTGAATATAAAGCGATTATTCAAAAAGACCCCACCTGTGATCTGCCTGTGCCTCGCGGTATTGCTGACCGGCTGCTCAACAACACGTATCGATTACGTGGAATCGCAATGCGTACCGATACCCAAAACGCTGACCCAGCCGATCCCGCCATCACTACCGGAAAGGCGCTAACCTATTGTGATTTACCCGTCTGGGTGGATGCGTTACTGACTGATATCGAACAGGCGAATACTCAATTAATAGCGATAGAGCAGGCGGAGGACGCGCGTCAGAATGAAAAAACTCAGCAGCATTAAAGAGCGGCTTTGCCAAAAAATCCCTTACCTGAAAGAGAACCCCGAAAAGTTATATTTGTTTGTCGATGATGGCAGCATTATTGCCACCTATGAACCCTCGTTGTCTTACGAGTACAGCTACAGCTTAAATATCATTATTGAGGCATTCCCTGATGACCAAAATATTATTTTTGCCGTGGTGCTGGAATGGATCAAAGAGCATCAGCCCGATATTCTCGCAAATCCTGATAAACGGGCTACCGGTATTCGTTTTGAAGCAGATATTCTCAATAGTCAAAGTGCCAATATCAGCATTGATTTAAAACTGACAGAGCGTGTGATTGTTGCGATGAAAGAGGGCAAGTATCACGTTGAAGCTGTCAATGAGCCAGTCGATCCAATCCATGGTTGGGATTCATTGTATGGATGATGCACTGACTGAGTTAAACAGTGAAATTGCGGGGCTTTTGGCAAGAGCTTCCACAACAGAGAGAAAAAAACTCTCACGGGTATTGGTCCGTGATTTACGAAAGCGACAAATCAAACGTATTCGAGAGCAGAAAAACCCTGATGGTAGCCCATTCACTCAGCGAAAAGCCCAGTTTATTACCGTTCAGCGCGAGATGCGTTTTATCTGGCGAGGTCAACAGCGTAATCTTAAAAACTGGCGCCAAGGCAGGCAAACCATTACCGGATTTGACGTGGACAAAGGGGCGCAGCGTTCATTTAGAAAAGGGGATATTCAGCGATTTATCTTGGTAAAAAAAGACCGAGTTAAAATCAAAGGGAAAAGTAAGCAAGCGCGGATGTTTAAAAAGTTAGCAACGGCACGCTATATGCGAACATTTGCAAGCGACAATGAAGCTTCTATTTTCTTTGCTCCCTCTGCGGCTGCGATTGCCGCTATTCATCAATACGGTTTGAAAGAAAAACTGCGTAACCTTGATATTCAATATCCTGCACGTCAATTGTTAGGTTTTAGTGTTGACGACATTCGCCACATTGAAAACCTGATCATCAATCATTTTGCCTCGTGATGTTGTAATTCACGGCATTACAACACCGATACCATGCATTCCCGTCATTTTGTCTGGCAGGCTATCACCATGAATGCAAATGCCAATAACGCGGAACTGCTCCGCATCATCCGAAACATGATCCGCACCGGCGTCATTATTGATGTCGATATTCGTCGTGGGTGTCGGGTACAAACCGGAAACTTACAAACAGATTGGTTGCCGTGGGTGACTCAGCGCGCGGGTAGTGCTCGTCAGGTTTGGGCGCCCTCAGTGGGTGAGCAAGTGGTGATCTTGTCGATAGGTGGCGAGTTGACTACCGGCATTGTGTTGGTTGGGCTTTTTTCTGATGAATACAGTGAGCCTACTGACTCATTGACTGCCAATCATGTGACCTACCCAGATGGTGCTGTCATTGAATATGAACCTGCAACCGGCGCGTTAAAAGCCACGGGGATTAAGACAGCAACGATTGAAGCCAGCGAGCAAATTAGTGCGACAACAAAGGTCGTCATTGTGAATGCGAGCAAACAAATCAAGTTAACCACGCCAATGGTGATTTGTTCGAATAACTTAACGTGCGCCACATTAAATGTGACTGAGGGCGGTGAAATGACAGGCGACTTTACTCATACCGGCGGCGCGATTAAATCCAATGGTATTACATTGCATAAGCACCAGCATGGCGGTGTGCGTTCAGGTGGTGAGACAACGGGAGATCCACAATGAGATTTCTCGGTTTAAGTGCTGCCACCGGTCAAAGCGTTACCGACATTGACCATGTTCGCCAATCTGTTCGCGATATTTTACTCACGCCTATAGGTAGCCGTATTGCTCGCCGTTCCTATGGATCGTTACTGTTTAGGTTAATAGACCAACCCGACAATAAAGCCTTAAGGCTGCGGTTGATGGCGGCATGTTACACGGCGTTGTTGATGTGGGAGCCGCGTATCGAAATTCAGCAATTAACTATTTCTACGCCGATGCCAGCCAGCATTGTGATTGAGCTGAGCGGTGTTTTTTCGGGAACTGAACAAGCGTTTGGTTTCTCTGTTCCTGTGAGGTGATCATGGCGACCATTGATTTAAGCTTACTCCCGCCGCCGGATGTGGTTGAAAGTTTGGAGTTTGAGTTGATTTTTACGGAGCGTAAAAACGCCCTGATTGACGCGATGCCCAGTGAATTACGCCCTGCAATAGCCAGAACGTTGGCGCTTGAATCCGAGCCATTAACCAAGTTATTGCAAGAGAATTGCTATCGAGAGCTTTTATTGCGTCAGCGTATTAATGAGGCCGCGCGATCGAGCATGGTCGCTTTTGCTGTGGGAGCTGACTTAGATCAGCTTGCGGCGAATAATAATGTTAAGCGGCTGATGTTATCTGAGGGGGATGCTAATGCGGTGCCGCCGATCCCGCCGGTGTATGAATCTGATGCTGATTTAAGATTACGTATTCCCAGTGCGTTTGAGGGGTTGAGTGTGGCGGGTCCAGTTGGCAGTTATGAACACCATGCGCGCAGTGCGGATGGTCGCGTTGCTGATGCCTCGGTGATCAGTCCATCCCCCGCCTGCGTGACAGTAACGGTTTTATCTCGAGAAGGGAACGGTATTGCGCCGGTTGATTTAATTGACAAAGTAGAGCTGGCTTTAAACGATGAAGATGTGCGCCCTGTGGCTGACCGTGTGACGGTGCAATCTGCCACAATTATTAACTATGAAATTGAAGCAGTTATTTACTGTTATCCCTCCCCTGAATACGAGCCTATTACTGCGGCAGCAGAAGAACAGCTAGCGCGTTACACAACACAGCAACACCGATTAGGACGCGACATTGTGTTGAGTGCGATTTATGCGGCATTGCATGTGCAGGGTGTGCAGCGTGTTGAGCTGAAAAAGCCCATCGCTGATATTCAGTTAGATAAAACCCAAGCCAGTTTTTGCACCGGTGTTAATGTTTCTTTGGGTGGTTCTGATGAGTGATCGATTACTCCCGACTGGCTCATCCGCATTAGAACTCGCCGCCGCCAATGCGTTGGCTCAAATAGAGCGGGTGCCTATTCCTATTCGTGAATTATGGAATCCTGATAAATGTCCAGTGTATTTACTGCCGTATCTGGCATGGGCATTTAGTGTTGACCGGTGGGATAAAAACTGGACAGAAAAAGCTAAACGCGACGCCATCAAAGCAGCAATGTTTATTCATAAACACAAGGGCACAATCGGGGCGCTGCGCCGAGTAGTTGAGCCTTTAGGATATTTAATCCGAGTGATTGAATGGTGGAAAACCAACGAAACCGCCGGCACCTTTCGTCTTGATATTGGTGTATTGGAAACCGGTATTACCGAAGAAATGTATCGAGAGCTAGAAGCGCTTATTTTCGATGCAAAGCCAGCCAGCCGACATCTTGTCGGGCTAACTATTCAACTTGAAACCAAAGGCAATATTTTTTGTGCTGCGACGAGTTATGG
Organism: Providencia sp. PROV209; assembly: GCF_028479485.1. Classification (NCBI taxonomy): domain Bacteria; kingdom Pseudomonadati; phylum Pseudomonadota; class Gammaproteobacteria; order Enterobacterales; family Morganellaceae; genus Providencia; species Providencia sp. PROV209. The sequence continues at coordinate 189,163 of NZ_JAMPNR010000002.1, forward strand.
CGGGGATGAGCTGACGGTTTATCCATATACACCAGACGTAATCAGCGTCGGTGGTGCTATTTCCACGGGGGCGGCAGTCCATGTAATTGATGAAATGAGGGTTACTCTCCAATGAAATATTTTGCATTGCTCACTACCTATGGTGAGAAAGTGCTTGCAGAGGCGACAGCTCTCGGCACAAAAATTGAATTGACACATATGTCAGTTGGTGATGGCGGTGGCTCATTGCCGGCACCGGATACCAAGCAAACGAAACTCATTAATGAGCGCCGTAAGGCTGCAATTAATACGTTGTTCATTGACCCATTGAACTCAAATCAAATCATTGCAGAACAGGTTATTCCAGAGAATGAGGGCGGTTGGTGGATACGTGAAATTGGACTATTTGATAAATCGGGGATGCTGGTTGCTGTAGCTAACGCGCCTGAGACTTATAAACCAACTATGGCAGAAGGTTCTGGGAGAACTCAGACTATCCGTATGATTTTAATTGTGAGTCATACTGAAACGGTCACGCTTAAAATTGATCCAACAGTCGTATTAGCAACAAGAAAATATGTTGATGATGCAATTGAAATTTTAGACAAACGAATTAGTTCGTTAACAGCAGGTGATGTTGGCGCTGTTCCTGTCACTCGTAAAGTTAATAACAAACAGTTAAATGTTGATATCACTCTGAATGCCGGTGATGTTGGGGCATACACCAAGGCAGAAACCGATACTCGCATTGCTGATGCTAAAAAAGCAGGAACAGATGCGCAAGCGACAGCGAATGCTGCAAATACCAATGCGAATAGTCGAGTGCCAAGTACACGGAAAGTCAATGGCAAGCCGCTGAGTGACGATATCACATTGGGTGCGAGTGATGTTGGGTCATACACCAAAGCAGAAACCGACACGCGTGTTGCTGATGCCAAAAAAGCCGGTACAGATGCACAGGCAGCCGCTAATGCCGCCAATACCGCTGCAACGAATGCCAATAATAATGCGAATGGTCGAGTTCCGAGCGGACGCAAAGTGAATGGCAAACCACTAACCGCAGATATTAGCTTGAATGCGGGTGATGTCGGGGCATATACCAAAGCCGAAGTAGACGCGAGAGCCGCTAATCTAAATCTGATTTATCCCGTCGGCATAGTCGTATGGTTCGCGCAAAATAAAAATCCTAATTCTTTGTTTCCTAACACTAAATGGCAATATATTGGTGAAAATAAAACTATTCGCTTAGCCAAAGCCGATGGCAGTAATATTCTTCAATCGGGTGGTAAAGACAGCATTACGCTTGTTGCAGGACAATTGCCAGTGCATGCCCATAGCTTTAGTGCAACGACCAGTTCAGCCGGTGGACATGATCACAATCGTGGCTCCATGGATATAACAGGTGATTTCACCGCATTACGTAAAGCATCAGCAAACCGAGATTCGAGTATAAAAGGCGCGTATACAATCCTGAGTAAATGGAATGCTGGTAATGGATGGTCCGGCAATGACGACGACGGCACCGTGTATAACTTTACTGCATCACGGACTTGGTCAGGGGTAACGTCGGTAAATGGTGTTCATACTCATACGGTTTCAGGCACTACTGGCAATGCTGGTTCAGGTTCAGCGATTGATATTACTAACGCATTCATCACCCTGATGGGCTGGTACCGAATTTCTTAAGGATTGAAAATGGAAACAATTAAACTCTATCACTATGATAATTTTACGGGTGAATTTCAGAATACGACAGAGCCTTACGAGGGGTCTGAAATACCGCCATTTTCGACAGAAAAGAAACCGTTAAAGGATAAGCTTGGGTATGCATGTGTCTTTAAAGATAATAAGTGGGTATACATCGAGGATCATCGTGGCGGTGAGTATTACAGTACATTGAATGCATCTCTGTTTGTAATTAATGAATTAGGTGCCTTGCCTGAAAATGTTACGGCTATTAAGCCAAATCGTTGGGATGATGTATGGGATGGTAATCAATGGATACCAAAGCCACCGCTATCAAAGGAAGAGCTTATTGCTGACGCGGAACAGAAAAAACAATTACTTGCTGATGAAGCTGAAAAAAACATCACGATTTTAGAGCGAAAAGTACGCTTAGGCATGGCAACAGACGACGAAAAAGATTTATTGATCGCTTGGGAAATTTACAGCGTCAAAAATGCGGATGCTGATACTTCAAAAGCCCCTGATATTGACTGGGGCATCAAGCCTGAATGACCAAGGGGGCTAGTGCCCCTTTGTTGTACAACTCCGCGATACAACACCCATCACACGACAACACGAAATATCAATAACACCATAGAAGCTACCACAAAAAGGAGCTTCTTTTATGGCACAAGATTACCATCACGGCGTACGCGTTGTTGAAGTCAACGACGGAACACGCCCTATTCGAACTATTAGCACCGCAATTGTCGGCATGGTGTGTACCGCTGATGATGCGGATGCAGTTGCATTTCCACTCAATAAGCCGGTACTTATTACCAATATTAAAAGTGCATTAGGCAAAGCCGGTAAAACTGGAACGCTTTCCCATGCGTTAGAAGCCATTGGCGACCAAACGTCACCGATTACTGTCGTTGTACGTGTAGAGCAAGGGGAAAGTGAAGCCGAGACCACATCCAATATTATTGGTGGCACAACCGATACCGGACAAAAAACGGGTTTACAGGCATTACTTACTGCTAAAAACCATACCGGTGTAAAGCCTCGTATTCTTGGTGTGCCGGGTCATGATACGCAGGCAGTTGCGACCAAGTTAGCGGCGGTTGCCCAAGAGCTGCGCGCCTTTGCTTATGTCAGTGCCTACGGCTGTAAAACGGTGTCGGAGGTATTGGACTACCGCAAAAACTTTAATCAGCGCGAACTAATGGTCATTTACCCTGATTATTTATCGTGGGATAAGGTTGCTAATGCTGAGTCTATTGCCTTTGCCACGGCGCGCGCATTAGGGTTACGTGCAAAAATAGATCAGGAAATTGGTTGGCATAAAACGCTGTCTAACGTGGGTGTTAACGGCGTGACAGGTATTTCAGCCGATATTTCATGGGATTTGCAAAACCCTGCAACTGATGCCGGCTTACTCAACGAAAACGATATTACCACGCTGATCCGTGAGGATGGTTTTCGCTTTTGGGGTTCTCGCACTTGTTCAGATGATCCCCTATTCGCATTCGAGAACTACACGCGAACTGCACAAATCATTGCTGACACGATGGCAGAAGCCCATATGTGGGCAGTCGATAAGCCAATGACACCAACGTTGGTGAAATTCATCATTTCAGGCATTAACGCGAAACTGCGTTCATTAACTACCAATGGCTATCTCTTAGGTGGTGAGTGCTGGTTTGATCCTGATGCCAATGATAAGGATGAATTAAAAGACGGTAAGTTATTGATTGATTATGACTATACACCGGTACCACCTGCGGAAAACATCACATTACGTCAGCGTATCACTGATAAATACTTGATGGACTTCTCATCAAAGATTAAGGGGTAATCATGGCTTTACCACGCAAACTAAAAAGTATGAACCTCTTTAATGAGGGGCAGAATTGGGTCGGTCTTGTCGAGGAAATGACATTACCGAAAATTACCCGAAAGTTAGAAACCTATCGCGGTGGCGGAATGAATGGCGCCGTTAATATCCGTATGGGGTTAGATGATAGCGCCCTCGATAGCGAAATCACGTTAGGCGGGATGGAAGCGCAAATCTATGAGCAGTGGGGTATCACTGAAATTGATGGCGTGACATTACGTTTTGCTGGAGCTTATCAACGAGAAGATACCGGAGAAACCACATCCTGCGAAATAGAGCTGCGCGGTTTCCTTTCTGAGATTGACTCAGGAACGGCAAAGCAGGGTGATAATACCCAAGTTAAATTCAGCTTTAAATCGACGTATTACAAGCTGATTTGGGGTGGTAAGTCACTTCTTGAAATTGACATTATCAACATGGTTGAAATTGTGGACGGTGTTGATCGTCTTGCTGAACAACGCGCGGCTATTGGGCTGTAATGGAAAATAAAATGACTGATGAAATGAAAAAAAATCAAGCCACTGTAAAACTGGATGAGCCAATTAAACGTGGTGAGGAAGTGCTTACCGAAGTTGTGGTTCGCAAGCCAAACACCGGCGCATTACGTGGTGTTCGTTTACAAGCGTTGATGGATATGGATGTATTGTCCATGTCAGAAGTGTTGCCGCGTATCACTTCCCCGTCTCTGACTAAGCCTGAAATCATGGCAATGAACCCTGCTGATCTGGTGCTGCTTTCGATTGAGGTGGTTAATTTTTTGCTACCGAACTCGATGCGCACGGACTACCAGAACGATTAACCGTTGATGATTTGGTGGCAGATATCGCCACCATTTTTCATTGGCAACCGTCGGCAACCGCCGAAATGAGTCTCATCGAATTATTAGAATGGCGTTATCGCGCTTACAAACGAAGCGGACACGGTGATGAGTAAAAACCTACGTTTACAAGTCGTGCTAAATGCTGTCGATAAATTGACAAAGCCATTTCGTAGCGCGCAAGAGTCCAATAAAAAACTGGCGGGAGCTATCCGCCAGTCTCGTGATGCATTAAAAACCCTCAATCAACAGGCTGGACAGATTGAGGGGTTTCGCAAAGTAAAACAACAACTCAATGAAACTCAACAGGCTTACCAAGCTGCCACGCAACGCGCATCAGCGTTAGCCCGTGAGCTGAGTGCAACAGAAAACCCCACTCGAAAGCAAGCCGATGCGTTAAGAAAAGCGCAGCGGGAAGCCTCACGATTAAAAAATAAATATAGCGAGTTACAGCAATCTGTCCAACGGCAGCGTAGCGAGCTGCAAGCGAGTGGCATATCAACAAACCAACTCGGGCAGGCGCAGCGGCGATTAAACAGCGATATAGCTCGGACAACTCAGCAATTACAGCGGCAAGAGCAGCAATTAAAGCGCAGTGCTGAGCAAGAGAGGCGTATGGCGAGCGCCAGAAATAGCTATCAATCTGCAATGGACACGCGAAATAAAATTGCCGGTTCGGGTGCGGCAATGACCGCCACCGGTATTGGTATGGGGTATGCCGCTAAAAAAGTGCTGGCACCCGGCTATGACTTTGAAGTCGGCATGTCAAAAGTACAGGCATTAACACGCTTAGATAAAGATTCGGCTGATTATAAGATGCTTAGAACCCAAGCGCGTGACTTGGGTGCGACCACGGCATTTACTGCCAATGAAGTGGCACAAGGGCAAGCGTTCTATGCCATGGCAGGGTTTAAGCCAGAGCAAATTAAAAATGCCATGAAAGGTACGCTGTCAATGTCGTTAGCTGGTGATATTGATTTGGCAACGACAGCAGATATCGGCTCTAACATTTTAACCGGCTTTAAACTTGATTCGGGTGAAATGAACCGCGTGAGCGACACGTTAGTCGCTACGTTTACACGCTCAAACGTTAACTTAAACATGCTCGGCGATACCATGAAATATGTTGCACCGGTGGCGTCAGGGTTAGGGGTTGATTTAGAAACGGCAGCCGTTGCAGCCGGTAAGTTGGGTGATGCGGGTATTCAAGGCTCAATGGCGGGTACCAGTTTACGATCTATTCTGGGGCGTTTGGCTGAGCCGCCAAAACAAGCCGCTGAAGCACTCACAAAGTTGGGTATCAAAACTCGTGATGCAAAAGGGAATTTACGCGAGTTTCCCGCCATTCTTGAGGAATTGGATAAGAAAACCAAGAAAATGGGTACCGCGCAACGTGCGGGGCTGTTCAAACATATTGCGGGAGAGGAGGCGTTCTCAGCGCTGTCTGTCCTTGCCGATCAAGCGGGGTCAGGGCAACTGCAAGCCATGATTGCAGAAATCAAAGCCGCAAAAGGTGAAGCCGAAAAAGTGGCTAAAACCATGACCGATAATCTTGACGGTGATTTGAAAAACTTAACCTCCGCGTATGAAGATGTCGGCATTCAGGTGTTTGGCGGCGCAGATAGCCCATTAAGAAGCATTGCGCAGCAAGTTACTGGGTTAATTGGTCAATTTGGTGAATGGGCAAAGAAAAATCCTGAGTTAGTCAAACAAATCACTATGATCACTTTGGGGCTAGGTGCCTTGCTCGCCGTGGGTGGTGGTATCTCATTAATGATTGCGGCAATGATTGGACCACTCGCGATGGCGAAGTTTAGCTTGTCGGTATTGGGTATTAAAGGCAGTGGCTTCTTATCATTGTTAATCAAGCCGATTAAGTTAGTGGGTGCGGCATTTATGATGCTGGGGAAAGCCTTATTAGCGAACCCGATTATCTTAATTATTACGGCGATTGCGGGAGCTGCATACCTTATTTATAAATATTGGGATGACATTGTTCCTTACGTTAAAAAATTATGGGATGGAGTTTGTCGTATTTTTTCGGCTGCGTGGGATTGGATTAAATCATTTTTGATGAACTGGACAATAGTTGGTCCTATTGCTAAGAACTGGGATCAGATTACAGCTTACTCGGCGCAAGTTTGGGATGCAGTGAAGCAAACTTTTTCCCAATTTTGGGAGTGGGTGAAATATTTCATCTTAAACTGGACAACGGTGGGATTAATTTACAAGCACTGGGATAGCATTGTATCTGTGACGTCAAATATGTGGACGCTGATTAAAAAGACCATTTCAGACAAATGGAATGAAATCATTAATGATGTCACTAATCTACCGGCATATTTCCAGCAAATCGGCGGACAGATCATCGATAGCCTTAAAAACGGGATTCTGGAAAAGTGGGAATCATTAAAAGCCCAATTCGCTGAAATTAAAAAAATGGCAACCGATCTCTTACCTGATTGGATGCTGTCGGATGAAACTAAAAATTTACGCGCAATGAATCAAGTGACCGTCTTACAAGCGGGGATGAAAAGTGCGGGTATGTTCGACAGTGGCGGCGTTATTCCGCGTGGTCAATTTGGCATAGTCGGTGAACGGGGCGCGGAAATTGTCGAGGGTCCTGCTCGTGTGACCAGCAGACGAAATACGGCAGCCATGGCAATGGCGGCGGCAATGACACTAGGTTCATTAGCTGAGCCGGTGAGTGCAAAGCCTATCCACCCGTATGCGGTTAATGCAGGGGCTAAATCCACGGCACCATCCAGTCAGCCTATTCCAGCGCCAATCATTAATATTTATCCTCAACCGCATCAGTCGGCACAGGATATCGGGCAAGAGGTTGCGCGACAAATTGAAGCGTATTACCGGAAGCAAAAAGCGGCGCAGCGTAGCCAATACCGTGACAGTGAGGAGTATTAATTATGGCAATGGCAGCGTTAGGGTTATTTGTGTTTGAGTTGAGAACAACACCATTTCAAGGGATGCAGCGAGAACATCAATTCCGTTTTGGTTATCATAATCGTATCGGTAAACGACCCAGTTACCAGTTTTTGGGACCATCGAATGATCCGATTACCCTGTCAGGAACGTTGTACCCTGAATTGACTGGCGGTAAATTCTCGCTGTTAGCCTTACAGGCTATGGCAGAGACGGGTAAGGCGTGGTCGTTTATTGGTGGTGATGGCACCATTTATGGGATGTATGTCATTGAAAGTTTAAGTGAAAACAAAAGCGATTTCTTTGAAGATAGCGCAGCCAGAAAAATTGAGTTTACGCTAACAATAAAACGGGTCGATGAGTCACTCTCTGAGATGTTCGGTAATCTCAATGAGCAGTTAAACTCTGTCACGGATGCGGTCAGTAATGGGATTGGAGGAATGCTAGGGTGAGTGATTTTTTTCTAACTGGCTTTGAGTCGGTGCCGCAATATGTCATTACAGCCGGAACGGTGAATATCAACGAGCGATTACAAGGGCGATTAATCTCGCTGAACATAACGGATAATCGCGGATTTGAAGCCGACCAACTTGATATTGAAATCGACGATGCCGACGGAAAAATGATGCTACCTAAGCGGGGCGAGGAATTATCAATTCATCTGGGCTGGAAAAATGAGCCGTTAATTTTTAAAGGAAAATTCACGGTTGATGAAATTGAATACAGCGGGGCGCCGGATAAAATCGCTATTCGTGGTCGCAGTGCGGATTTTAGATCTACGCTCAACGTGAAGCGTGAGATGTCTTACCACGACAAAACCCTCGGCGATATTATCAAAACGATTGCTCAGCGTAACAATGTGGAACCAGTTATTGAGAGCCAGTTAGCAAAAACCAAGCTCAAACACATTGACCAAACCAATGAGTCAGACGGTTCTTTTTTGGCAAGGTTGGGCAAGCAAGAGGGCGCTATCGCTACCATTAAAAATGGGCAACTGCTATTTATGCCGCAGGGGAGTGGTAAAACCGCAAGCGGAAAGCCTATCCCACCTTTGCTGCTAACGCGCGAAATAGGTGATAGTTACCGGTTTACGTTGGCAGACCGTGGGGCATACACCGGCGTCATTGCAAGTTGGCTAAATACACGCAAGCCGAAACAAAAAGATGAAGTTAACGTAAAGCGCAAGCGTAAGACTAAAAAGAAAGATCCGACTAAAACCAAAGTGGATGAGCCTCAAGGGGATTATCTTGTCGGCGAAGAGGGTAACACGTTAACGCTTTCACATACTTACGCGAACAAGGGCAATGCGGAACGGGCTGCAAAGGCGGCATGGGAAAAGATGCAACGTGGGGTTGCTTCATTTTCTATTCAACTTGCAAAGGGGCGCGCAGATATTTACCCCGAAATGCCGGTTAAAGTACAAGGGTTTAAGCCTGAAATTGACGGTGCGGAGTGGATATTAACGCGGGTTTCTCATTCATTAAATGACAGTGGGTATACATCCTCACTTGAGCTGGAAGTCAAAGTATCAAGTCTTGAAATGAGTGAATGAAAAATAAAGAAAAAGTAATGACTACTGTATAAAGTGTCAGTACAATATACGTAATATCAACATCATGAAAAAGGTAACCGAATCATGATGAAATGTCCTCTTTGCGGCGAGCTAGCCCGTATTCGTACTTCACGTTATATCACTAACGAAACCAAAGAAAACCACAACCAATGCCAGAATGTTAATTGCAGTGCAACATTCATCAGCCACGAATCTGTTTCACGATTTATTGTTAAGCCAAACAAAGTTAATTCAGTGGATTTGTGCGCAGGCGCTGTTTAACAGCTTGATAGTTAAAGCCCCTCTATATGAGGGGCAAATAATTATTAACCTGCACTTACTAACTAGTAGTGGCTTTGAGAGGCAGCACCTGCAATTACTGCCATCATGGTAGAGAAAAAGAACAGGAAAAAGATAGCCATAAAAATGATGGATACAACAAAATAAATCAACCCCGCCCGATTCCATGTCTCTTGTACTTTCATGAAAGTTTCGACGGACTCATAATCTCCATTTTTCCAAGCCCATTCATTACCTTTAAAGCCACATACAAAAATCCAAACAAGATTAAACACCGGAATTAAAGCAAGTAAAGGAAGATAGGATTTATTACCAAACCCCCAGATAATATTAAAAACGAAAGCACCCCAATTCCAGCGCTTGATTTCTTGAGGAACAGCCTTATTCGAGTATGACATCCAGACACCTTATATATTTTATTAAATTAATCTTATGTAAATTTTCGGGTGGCATCATACATGAAGGTGTACATAAGTCAAATTAATGGAAGTCAATTATGAGAGGGGTAATAATTATTAACCTGTATTGACTAATGAAAAATAAAAACCCCTTAACATTAGGGGTTTTTTATTAACAAAATAACAGCGATAATATTGATAATGGTCGAGTGTGGACACTTCGTGGACACTACATGATTTTATGCTTTAAATATTAACTAGTTACAAAGGAAAAGAGAACACCATGCCAGTGTTACATAACCAAGTTTCAAATAAAATTCTAAAAGAACGTATGTTGGCGGAAGTCGAGCCACGTACCACTATTTCTTTTTATAAATATTTTAATATTCAAGATCCTATTGCATTTCGTAATGAATGGTACCAACAATTCAAAGCGTTGAGTGTATTTGGTCGTGTCTATATTGCAAAAGAAGGGATAAACGCTCAAATTAGCGTCCCTGCATCTAATGTGGATGCATTGCGTGAACTTATTTATACGACAGAGCCAGCTTTAAATGGTCTGCGTCTAAATATCGCTATTGATGATGACGGCAAATCATTTTGGGTACTACGCATGAAAGTGCGTGACCGAGTTGTTGCTGATGGTATTGATGATGAAACGTTTAACCCTGCGAATACAGGGCAGTATCTAAAGGCTGAACAAGTCAATGAAATGATTGACGACCCAAACACAATTTTTGTCGATATGCGTAACCACTATGAATATGAAGTGGGTCACTTTGATAATGCGATAGAAATCCCTTCTGATACGTTTAGAGATCAACTGCCAATGGCGGTTGAAATGCTACAAGATCAGAAAGATAAAAATGTGGTGATGTATTGCACTGGTGGTATTCGCTGTGAAAAAGCGAGTGCTTACATGCTACATAACGGCTTCCCTAATGTTTATCATGTGGAAGGTGGGATCATTGAATATGCGCGCAAAGCAAAAGAACAAGGTTTGCCATTACGCTTCAAAGGTAAAAACTTTGTGTTCGATAACCGCATGGGTGAGCGTATCACTGATGATACATTAGCACACTGCCACCAATGTGGTGATGAGTGTGATACCCACACAAACTGCAAAAATGATGGCTGTCACTTATTATTTATTCAATGCCCAAGTTGCGCTGAAAAATATGAAGGATGCTGTAGCCATGCATGTACTGAAGAGATGAAATTACCTGAAGAAGAGCAGCGTGCTCGCCGTGCAGGTCGAGAAGTAAGTAATAAAATATTTAATAAATCTCGTCACCGTTTAGCGGATGGGTTATTAAATAGCGAAAAATAATTACTCTAACTTCTAATAGGAAAAGCCCTTTTAATAAGGGCTTTTTTATTAATAAAGATATTTAAAAACATTATAAATAAAAAATAACTCAATCCTATTCTTAACAAATACTTTTGACGTGATATGTCGTTTTTGTGAGTAAACAGTGCTGTTACTGATTCCTAATTTTCTGGAAATAATATGATTGGGTGTTTCATTCATCCAGTTATTAATTATGCTCTGTTCTTTTATGGTGAAAATAGATGAATCATTATTATTAGCAAGTTTGGTTATTTTCTCTATTTGTTCAGAATCGATAATTACTTTATCTAATGTTTGAGTCATAATATTCTTTGACATTATAAAGAAATTACCCTTCAATAACAAAGGTTTGTCGGTTAGTGGGTATGCGGCATTGATGTAAATATAGAATCGAACGCTATTAGAACTATTTAGTAATGCCTTTAAAACTGGGCAATAACTTGAATAGTGACAATAGTAGGTTAAATTTACCAACACAATACTAGGTGAGTAATTAATTATATATTGAATACCTTCTTCAATGCACCCTGTACTAATAAATTTTAATTTTCTATTAGACGATAAATATTCGGTAATACCAAGTCGGGTATAATAACACTCATCAATAACTAATATTCTCATAGGGAACATCCTTGTCCAGAAAAGAGTGTTACAATAAATTGGAATTGATATTGAAGTCAATAAAGTAATAATAAAAATAATAAATTAGTGCTTGTATTTGCAATTAATTCATAATTGATAGTTTTTATTTAATTGCTAAAAGTAAATATAAAATAATCATTTATTAATAATGGGAATGTGAATGGCGAGATGATAACGAATGGATATTTGTTGTTAGACAAATATCCATTCTTTTGCCTGCTACGGTATTAATGCGTTTTGAAATCAGATTCAAGATATTCGCCAGACTCAATCTTATCAATTCCAGCCTGAAGAATATTAATCAGCTGTTTGGCTACATCAGTCGTCAGCCACATGGTTTTATCCACAATAGCGCTATCTGGACTATTGTTTTGTTCGGGGAGGTAATGTAAGCGTAGCATCATCGCGTCATAGGCATCGACAGTACTGATATCCCAGCCAACAACAGGGTGAGTTTGGATTACATCATTTTTTCTATTCATTTAGACCTCCTAATCAAACATCGTGATAAATAATGAATATCTATTACTGACTAAGAGCAGGTAACTCAGAACGAGCTATATCTAGTATAAGAAGATTTTTTTAATATGATAGTAATAAATCTATTTTTTCTATGAATTTTAATAAAAATTAAAAAAATAGTTGAAGATTCGTTCAAGAAAAGATGTGAAAAGGATAAAACCTTTCCACATCAAAATGTTATTAGCTTACTTTGATTGTCCAACCGCAATCTTCACCCGCTAAGAATGGGATTAATTTATCTGTTCCACAAGCAATAGATTCACACATTATATTTTCAGCTTTGGTCAATGTAATGTGCCCTTCATTAACAGGCAATCCGTAAAATTTAGGTCCATTCAGTGAGCAGAATGCTTCAAAATGAGCCAAGGCATCTAACTCTTCGAATACAGTAGCGTATGCCGCTAGTGCGGTTGGAGCATTAAATACGCCAGCGCAACCACACGAGGTTTCCTTACGTGACTGAACATGAGGAGCGGTATCAGTACCTAAGAAGAAGCGATCACAACCGGATGCGACGGCAGCCCGTAACGCTTCTTGGTGAACATTTCGTTTTAGAATAGGTAAGCAGTACAGGTGTGGTCGAACGCCGCCCACTAGCATGTGGTTACGGTTAAACATTAAATGTTGGGGCGTTAATGTTGCCGCAGTAAATTCGTTCGCATCTAACACATATTGTGCGGCTTCTTTTGTGGTGATGTGTTCAAAAACGACTTTTAACTGAGGGAATTGAGCACGTAATGGGTGCATGACGTGTTCAATAAATAGCGCTTCACGATCAAAGATATCAATATGGCTAGCGGTCACTTCACCGTGAATGAGCAGTGGCATCCCAGCCTGTTCCATCGCAGCTAAAACAGGATAAATTTTCTTAATATCGGATACACCATGGCTAGAGTTAGTTGTGGCATTTGCTGGGTATAATTTACAGGCGGTAAATACACCTTCATTAAAGCCACGGATTAATTCATTAGCATCGGTTGTATCTGTTAAATAGCATGTCATCAGCGGGGTAAATTGATGTCCTGCTGGAACTGCTTGCTTGATACGCTCGCGATAAGCTTTTGCGGCTTCCACTGTGGTAACGGGTGGTACGAGGTTAGGCATGACAATGGCACGACCAAAAAATTGGCTAGTGAACGGCACGACTGTATTTAACATTTCATTATCGCGAAAATGAACATGCCAATCATCAGGGCGGCGGATCGTTAGGGTAGTTACAGTTGTCATTAAACCGGCTCCATAAAGGGGGGATGAGTGATGAGCAGATGCTCAAGCCGGGAAAGAATGATAAAACGAAAACGATTAAATAGCTATGATCAAGGACAAGATAAATGGAAATTATTTTGCTAGAGGATTTTTTAACGCATTGGAAAATAAAGAAATTAAATAAGAATAGGACAAAGAAAGGAAATATTAAGTTGGCTCCTCCAGCTGGACTCGAACCAGCGACATACGGATTAACAGTCCGCCGTTCTACCGACTGAACTATGGAGGAACTCCCTTAACACGCAGAGGATATTAGCGTTCTGAATCACTAATGTCAAAGGGGAAAATGACAAAATAAGTTCGTTTGCCTGTTATCTGCACGAATCGATAGAATTTTGATCTAACAAGGTGCTAAGGAAAGAGGAATGATAGAAAACTGTTGAAAAAAGAATCGGTTAAAAAGGTTGGGTTTAAGAATGGATGAGTGAAAATGGTAGGAAATAGAAAGTAGTGAAAGATAGAAAGCAAGAAGCCCGCTAGGATAACCTGAGCGGGCTTCTTAAATTTGGCTCCTCCAGCTGGACTTGAACCAGCGACATACGGATTAACAGTCCGCCGTTCTACCGACTGAACTATGGAGGAATTGGGTTGTTCCTGAGAACGAGGCGCATATTACCCAGCCTATAGGCAGTTGTAAAGCATAAAATTCAAAAAAACGACCAACCGGTTGTTAAATAAACAAAGTGGTGGTTATTTATGCCTTGACGATAAAAACGAAGGTCTTTGTCGATATTATTTTGAGTTGTGTAGGGGGAAAGAATTAAAATCACGAGGTCATGTATCAGAATTGAAGAGTCGATAAGCGGAAGCGTACAACATGAGAATAAGCTAGAAAGCAAGAAGCCCGCTAGGATAACCTGAGCGGGCTTCTTAAATTTGGCTCCTCCAGCTGGACTTGAACCAGCGACATACGGATTAACAGTCCGCCGTTCTACCGACTGAACTATGGAGGAATTGGGTTGTTCCTGAGAACGAGGCGAATATTAACGATATCACCTCGACCTGTCAACGATAAAAATAGAAAATAAATTCAATTGCTCATTCGCTGCTCATTACGAATAAAAACTACGCTATATTGTTGATAACGTTTTAATTTTGAGCGGCTAAAGTAACTTGTGTTGGCGCAGAAACTTCGGGATAGGCAATATGATAGATATCATAAAAGGAGATAGACCCCTTCAATGCTAACAAACGAGAAATTTCCTGTTTGTTAGCCGTGCTGACTTCCGGCGATTCTAGCATTTTATTTAACGCGTCTTCCGATACAGTTTCAGTGACAAACCATTCGCCGTTATAGCAAACGCGCAAATCTAACACGCCAATATCTTCAAAATGGTAAACTGGTTTGATATCAAATAGCAGAACACTTGCCAGTATAATAAATAAGAGGGTTATTCCCAGAGTCCAATAAGGTCCAAAGTAGGGGGCATACCATAAGATTACAGCAAGTGGTAAATAGGCTGCAATCATCCCAATACATAAATAAGGGTGGTTAGCGAGAAATTGGCTATTAAAGTAAGGTTTACCATCACGTTGCTCACGTTGGTTGATGGTATTTAAGTCGTCGATAAGTATTTGTTTGATAATATCCATGGTAAGTGACTCTCTGTCAGATATCTATACTAGGAGGGTATCATGGAGGGAATGAATTGTTATATATCAGTTAAAAAAAATATTTAACTGGATTGTCATTATTTCAGGTTTATTTCGTCTTCTTTCAAGAAAAGGGGATGGTTGTGTCTAAATAAATCTTTAAAATATCAATAAAATGCAGCTTTTTTGTTAACATAATCCTACTCAAAAGTGATGTACCCGAAAAAATGGCAATATTTTTGAGATTACATGTATAAAATAGTTGCTATTATCTCAAAGTCATGAGTTAATGAGCATCGGCCTGTTTAGCAGTCCTATTTGATGTACGAGTACTGAGTTAGTGTGTTCTAAAGAAAAAAGTTATCACAGATAGCCTTTGACCGTGACGCTTCATCTTAGTGTTTCCCTGATTAAATAGTTGACTCTGGCCCGTATATGCCAAAAGGCAAGTTTTTTTGATGTTATATAGGAAAAAGTCAAATGTCCGACAAAATGAAAGGTCAAGTTAAGTGGTTCAACGAGTCTAAAGGCTTCGGTTTCATCACTCCAGCTGATGGTAGCAAAGACGTTTTCGTCCACTTCTCTGCCATTCAGGGCAATGGTTTCAAAACTCTGGCAGAAGGCCAGCAAGTTGAATTCACCATTGAAAACGGTGCAAAAGGCCCAGCAGCTGCTAACGTAACTGCTATCTAAGCTAATTGCTTAACTGATTTTCTAAAGTCCGTCCTTTTTAAGGACGGGCTTTTTCGTATGTGTAGAATTTAATAAATTAATACGAAAAAATAATTAATATTTAAATCTTTACTTAATAATTTGCCACATCTATACTCAGGGCACATTAACCTATTGGAGATAAATTACTTGGACAGTCAGAGTTGTCATAAAAACTTAATTTAATTGGCAAGTAATTAATAATCTCTTCTATTAACTGCTTGCCACGATGGCGGGCGGTATCTGATGTATCTCATCACTCATACTCCCTGATTTAAATAATAAATTTCATTTTTAGATGGAATGATCACTGTTGCAGTGAGTGTGTATCATGACAGTTTATATTTATTCTCTATTCCCTCCAGGCAATAGCCATTAAATACTGAATATTTATTTATTCAGTATTTTGGCATGGGCTTTTTATTATGCTCATTAATTGTTATCCATTATTTGATGGAGGGATCATTATGTTTTTCACTCACGAGATATTAAATCTTTTATCCGCTATGTGCCTTGGTGCATTAATTGGCGCTGAGCGCCAATGGCGTCAAAGGATGGCGGGATTACGCACGAATGCATTAGTTGCCACGGGAGCGGCGGTATTTATTTTGAGTTCAGTAACCACTTCACCGGATAGCCCTGGTCGAATTGCTGCACAAATTGTGTCAGGAATTGGTTTTTTAGGCGCAGGGGTGATTATGCGTGAAGGCATGAATATTAGAGGACTGAATACAGCAGCAACATTGTGGTGCTCAGCAGGGATTGGCGTGTTATGCGGTTTGGGGCAATATTCACTAGCGATAATGGCTACTTTATTGATTTTATGTGCAAATATTTTATTGCGAGAGGCTGCAGCAAAAATTAATCGCCAGCCACAACAACAAGCATTAGATGTGGAACAGCGTTATAAAATTCGAGTGATGTGTCACCAAGGTGATGAAATTCTGGTTAGAACGTTGATTTTACAAGCCATAAATGGATTGCATATTCGCCTACAGTCACTGAGTAGTGCAGATACATTGAAATCAGAACAGCTGGAAGTGTGCGCAGAGTTCCTTGCTACCCCTGCGGAGCAAAAAGAGATTGAAGCATTGGTATGCCGCATTAGCCTTGAACAAAGTGTTAGTGCCATCAATTGGAAAGTGGCATCTGAGCTACCCGCTTGATTGCCGAAAATTAACTGATTAAAGGAGCCGAAATGGACGATCACCCTCCGTCTTGGAGATATAAACAGGAGCTATCTGGCTAAAATACAATATTTTCAGTCAGATAGCGTTTTGAAAGTACAGCTGTACTCATAGAGATAACGTTATGACTGAAATAAGGCATCCGCGCAAAGGCGCAAAAGCCCCCGCACGCCAAAAATTCATTGTTGGCGAACAAGCGAGCAAAAACATTGAGCAAGTTCTCAATGAATACCAAACTAACCTTTTAGGTCTCTCTGAAAATGAGGCTTTAGATCGCTTAGTCATTGAAGGCGAGAATGAAGTTGCTCATGAAAAAGCGCCCCCAGCTTGGAAGCAATTACTCACTTCTTTTAAAAACCCATTCATTTTTGTTTTGATGATTCTTGCGATTGTGAGCTTTTTTACGGATTACGTGATCCCAAAACGTCAAGGTGAAGAAACTGACTTAACTGGCGTTATCATTATTGTGACGATGGTTGTATTAAGTGGGTTGCTACGTTTTTGGCAAGAATATCGCACTAATAAAGCCGCTGAAGCTTTGAAATCGTTGGTACGAACAACCGCAACGGTATTTCGTCGTGATAATAGAACAGGGCGCTCTACCCGCAAGGAAGTGCCAATCAAGTGCTTAGTTCCTGGAGATATTGTTTTATTATCTGCGGGAGATATGGTTCCAGCTGATTTGAAATTAGTTGAATCTCGTGATCTATTTATTAGCCAAGCAATTCTGACTGGCGAATCTATTCCAGTCGAAAAATATGACACGCTGGCGAATGTTTCGGCGAAAAGTTTGGAACCTGCATCCCCTACAGAGAATGAGCTTCTTGAAATTTCAAATATCTGTTTGATGGGTACAAATGTAAC
Organism: Providencia sp. PROV209; assembly: GCF_028479485.1. Lineage (NCBI taxonomy): Bacteria > Pseudomonadati > Pseudomonadota > Gammaproteobacteria > Enterobacterales > Morganellaceae > Providencia > Providencia sp. PROV209. Next base: position 206,847 of record NZ_JAMPNR010000002.1, read on the forward strand.
TAGTGGCACTGCAAGGGGAATTGTGGTGGCGACTGGAAGTAAAACCTACTTAGGTTCACTGGCAAAATCGATAGTGGGTACTCGGGCGCAAACGGCTTTCGACCGTGGAGTGAATAGTGTTAGCTGGCTATTGATTCGCTTTATGTTGGTCATGGTGCCAATTGTTTTATTAATCAATGGGTTCACTAAAGGCGATTGGTTTGAGGCAACGCTATTTTCACTGGCTGTTGCGGTCGGTCTAACGCCTGAAATGTTGCCGATGATTGTCAGCTCAAACCTTGCAAAAGGCGCGATAGCCATGTCTAAACATAAGGTTATTGTTAAGCGTCTCAATGCGATTCAAAACTTTGGTGCGATGGATGTACTCTGTACTGACAAAACAGGAACATTGACACAAGATCGTATTATTTTAGAGCATTATCTCGACAGTAATGGGCAAAAAGATAGCCGAATTTTACAATTAGCTTGGTTGAACAGCTTCCATCAAAGTGGTGCTAAAAACATGATGGACCAAGCCATTATTCGGCGCGGTCGTGGCAATGATAAAGTTGAGCAGTTAAAAGCTTACCAAAAAATTGACGAGCTACCCTTTGACTTTATTCGCCGAAAACTCTCTGTGACGGTAAAAACTCCGGAGGGAGAAGCGTTACTGATCTGCAAAGGGGCTGCTGAAGAAATGTTGGCGGTTTGCCAAAGTTATCAGCAAGATGGGCACTCAGTTTTATTAGATGATCACGCGAAAGCTAGGATTGCGGAGTTGGTCAGTGATTATAATAAACAGGGTTTTCGAGTATTGTTGTTAGCAACACGCTCATTAAATGATGCTGAAGCTTCATTACCGTTATCAGCCCAAGCTGAGCAGCAGCTTGAATTACAAGGTATTCTTACGTTTTTAGATCCCGCGAAAGAAAGTGCTATTTCTGCCATCGCAGCGTTAAGAGAAAACGGTGTCATGGTGAAAGTTCTCACGGGTGATAATGCGGTGATCACGGAAAAAATTTGCCATGATGTGGGGCTCAATATCGATGAGATCATGACTGGTCTTGAAGTTGAGGCAATGAATGATGATGATTTGAAAGTCAAGGTTGAGCAAGTTTCGGTATTCTGTAAATTAACGCCTTTACAAAAATCTCGAATTTTAAAACTGTTACAAGCCAATGGACATACCGTTGGTTTTCTGGGGGATGGGATTAACGATGCACCGGCTTTACGGGATGCGGATGTTGGGATCTCTGTGGATACAGGTACCGATATTGCGAAAGAGTCTGCGGATATTATTCTACTAGAAAAAGATTTAATGGTGTTGGAGCAAGGGGTTATTAAGGGTAGGGAGACCTTTGGGAATATTATTAAATATTTAAATATGACCGCCAGCTCTAACTTTGGAAATGTCTTTTCCGTACTGATTGCCAGTGCATTTATTCCCTTCTTACCCATGTTAGCTATTCATTTACTTGTTCAAAACTTGCTGTACGATATGTCCCAATTAGCATTACCTTGGGACAAAATGGACAAAGAATTTTTAAAACGACCGCGTAAATGGGATGCAAAAAATATTGGACGATTTATGATTTGGATTGGCCCAACATCCTCTATTTTTGATATCACAACATTTGCGTTGATGTGGTATGTGTTCCAAGCCAATAGCGTGGCACATGAAGCGCTATTTCAATCCGGTTGGTTTGTTGAAGGATTATTATCGCAAACCTTGGTGGTTCATATGCTACGAACACAAAAAATTCCATTTATTCAGAGTACGGCGGCATTACCTGTATTATTGACGACAGGGATTATTATGGCGCTTGGACTTTATATTCCATTCTCGTCCTTTGGCACTATGATTGGTCTACAGCCTTTACCAATGGAATATTTCCCTTGGTTAGTGTTGACATTAGTCAGTTACTGTTTTGTCGCTCAAGGAATGAAGCACATTTATATTAAACGCTTCGGGACTTGGTTGTAACGTAAAATAGGTCACTCCATACTGGAGTGACCTGCAAGAAGAAAATTACACTCTCGTTTGCTGGCTTGCTGATAATCCATAATAGTTTTGCCAATAGATGTATTTTTCATGGTCTATTAGCTTGTCAAATAATTTTGAGGTCAGATATTTTGTTTTCTGCTTAATTTCATTTAGAGGTAAATCTGGAAATAGGCGCTGACATAGTTCATCGTTAATTGTTGAATTAATATAATTGGTAATATAATTAATGGTTTTTTGATCAGAGATATTATGTTGGCAAGCTAATCGCTGGATTGCCATCGCTATTTCATTGTTATTATATAGTATGTGTTCAATTGATTTTTGTGCTGCGTTAGGCAGGAACGTATAACTACCGAATTGAAGTTTACGGTGGACTTGATTATAAATTTTTTGTTTATTTTCCTTGCTAAGCTTCAAAGAAACATGGCGATAGCGATTAGCAAAATCTTCTCTTGTAGCATCGAAAGTTCGATTAAAAGTAGATGATAGCTGAATAATTTTTTCTTGTTTTTTCCAATGCTCAATAGCTTGAGTATCTTCCGGGGTTATTTCTTGTACAGATTTAAAAACATAATCCATCAATACCCTTTCATTGAATGAAATGCTATAATTATTGATTGTGAATGTAATATATTTATTTGAAACATTTAATAACTTCTGACTTAATTGGCTATATTCATTTTTAACTTCAATCTTTGATGTTATTTGAATAGGTTTATTAGCTTGAATAGCTGATTCAAACATAAAAATTTCCTTTTACTATGTTTATTAAATTAAATAATAGAAAAAAGAAAATGAGAATACTTTCAAAAAACAGTAGACAATAAAAAAGAGCCATTTAGGCTCTTTAAATAACAGGATAGGAAAGGCTTATTGCAGACCTAAAGCTGTTTTCATTTGTTTCATAGCATCAATGCCTTGCTGGCATGCTTGATCTTGTTGGTCTTTAGGTAAAGCGGCAACTTGCTTTTTACCTTCTTCTAACTGGCCTTTCATCGCATCTAATTGAGCTTTGGCTTGTGGGTTTTCAGAAGCTTTAGCAATTAAGCTATCAACTTCAGCGAAGTAAGCATTACAAGTTTCAGTTGCGCCTGCAACTTGACCCTTTTTCTCTTCTTCTGAACACGCAGTGATTGTCAGTGCCAATAAACCCAGTCCACAAGCTAAAATCATCTTTTTCATAATCAACCTTATTAAAATTATTTATATATAAAGCAAATTAAGTATATAAGAGGAACTTCTTTTATCAATGTAACAAATCCTAAAAAGGAAATTGATAATTAATTCATATGGTTAATTTTTAATATAAAAATTTATGCTTTATAAATGACTTTCGTAATGATAATTATCTAGTGAATTTCTTAAGCGAATAATGTGGAGTATGAAACATAAGGAAGAACCACGAGTAAAAATACGTAGTGATTTCTGGAATCACATCATGATATGGATTAACAGCATAAAGACCTTATTGAGTAGTTGATTGTTTTGTAAAAAATACGTTAAGTAAAAGTAACTAAAACTATTATCAAATACGGAAAAGTTAAACTCCTTATAACTTTTATTGTGATATTAATAACTTTTTTTCATATACAGTAAAAATAATTAAAATTGAGAATTAGCGTAAAAAATAATTTACACATTACTGATAAAGCTGGACTATCGAATATTTATAGAATTAATTGCTGTACATTTAAAATGCGATTATAGAAGTGAAAAGTGAGCTGTATCACAAATTTATCAATAAAATGCTTTTCACTATATAATATTGATTTTTAAATTAAATTTTCTTTGAACCTAAAGGGGGTTATCAGGTAAAGTCTCTGCCTCCAAGGGTACTCTCCTTTCGATTTTTGGCTTTTAAGAGGCAAAATTTTGCTATTTTGGTTAACAACGACTAGGTTCATTAGGTTGACGCTAGGTCAAATTTGCGTGCAAAATTACTCTCATAAGAAATTCGCCAAAGTGTTTTAGACAGGTTAGAATGCGTCGGACAAAGGGAAATAAATTTTCTTACACTACATTCCCAGAAGGATCCACCTTACAAAGGGAAAGTAAGGAAATGAGATAAGGCATTACGCTTATCTCGATATGCAACATAGCAGACATTCATTAATGCTATGGGCATGGTATGTATGTAACCGGATTTATCTTGTTACTTTTTATTTTTAAATTACACACAGGGCTTTACCATTATGTCTGCTTCTATTGTAAAGAAACGGCCTTTAAGTCGTTATATTAAAGATTTTAAACACAGCCAAACTCATTGTGCGCACTGTAATAAAACGCTTGATCGCATCTCCCTCGTTTTCAATGATGGCATCTTAAATAAAGAAGCTATTGCTGACATGACCGATTTGGTTGATGAAGCGGCTTGGGGTGAACTTCAAGGGCAATTTACAGCACTTTGTCGTTTTTGTAGCGAGATTTTCTGTAATAGTAATACAGACTATTTCGATATTATGTCTTTTAAACAGTATTTGTTCCTACAGACAGAAATGAGTCATAGCACCGTTCGCGAGTACGTTGTTCGTCTACGCCGCTTAGATGAGCTACTATCATCCTCTAACTTTTCAATGAAGAATTTTACGGCAAGTAAAGTGCAAGAAGAGTTGAGCGATAAAATGACTGATTCAGCGTTTAGTAATTACAATATTGCGCTACGTAAGTATGAGCAATATTTAAGCTGGCAGTCAGAAAAAAACTAAAAATATTTTAAGTTAATAAAAATAGTTGGTTATGCAATTGTTTTTAAAACTAAAATAAGCCAATAGGTGTCCAATAGGGCACCTTTTTTATTTTTAAATAATTAAGAATAAAAAAATCATTAACTAAACAGTTTTAGAATTAAATTTATCCAACTGTTATGATTAAATATAATAATGAAATATAAAAATTAATAGGAGCTATTTAATTAAATTTATAGATAAATAGATAAGTTTATAAATAAAATTATAGTGAATATTAGGAAAGTACGACGACAAAAGAGCATATATGAATAGATTTAAGTGTGAAAGCCTGAGTTTTCCCGCACCGTATGTACGTTTGTTGGAAACTCAGGCTTTTTGTATATTATCCGATAGTCATTAAGCTCGCATTTCCACCTGCTGCGGCGGTATTCACACTTAAAGAACGCTCATGAACCAAACGTTCAATTAATAAGTTCGTTTCGCCACGCTCAAAGCCTTGAACTGAGATAATAGGTCCTTTACGTTTAGCAATAACTTCGCAAACATGTTTCAATTGATCGCTGTCTCCGTGGTAAATCACACCTTCAATTGGCTCAACGGCATTTTGCCAATCTTTAGTGAACGAAATTGTTTTGCGAACTTTTTCTGGCAGTGATTTAAAGATCTTCTGATGTAAATCGCTATTTGCCCACAATGTTTGGCAGCCACTGGCAAGTACTGCAGATAATTGGATTAAGCAATCTTGTTCATTATCGCTAAGGCATAAAATAGTGCCGCGTGGACGTAGGGTGTATGTATTTTTCTCACCTGTTGGTCCGGGTAATAAACGCGATGTTCCCGCTTGTGTTAAGCGAGCAAATTGCTCGATAACATTTTGTTCAATACCTGTTTGTTGTTTTTGAGCCCAAGCGGAGAATGCTTCAAATGGTGCTAATAACTCAGCACGCGCACTCGCATCCATAGGCAGGTAGTTGTCTTGTTGTTCCAACGTTTGACATACTGCATTTTCAGGGCGTTCACTTAATAAACGGTATAGATAAAGTGGACCGCCTGCTTTTGGACCTGTACCAGAAAGACCTTCACCACCAAACGGTTGAACTCCAACAACAGCACCCACCATATTACGGTTAACGTATAGGTTACCCACTTTCGCTTTTGCAACAACTTGATTGATTGTTTCATCAATACGGGTATGAACCCCAAGTGTTAACCCATAGCCCGCCGCATTGATCTGATCAACTAAATGGTCTAACTCATCACGTTTGAAGCGAACAACATGCAGAACTGGCCCGAAAATTTCTTTTTTCAGTTCGCCAATGTTATCGAGTTCAATCAGCGTTGGTTTAACGTAAGTTCCTTCAGCTTGTTCTTGTTGATCTTGACTATTGGTAAATACTGCTTGGAAGACCGTTTTGCCTTTGCTGCGCATTTGCTGAATATGCTGTTCAATATTCTCTTTGGCTTCACTGTCGATAACCGGACCAATATCGGTTGAGATATGCTCTGGATTGCCCATACGACACTCTTCCATTGCGCCTTTTAACATACGAATTGTTCGGTCAGCGACATCTTCTTGAACACAAAGGATACGTAAAGCGGAGCAGCGCTGACCCGCGCTATCAAAAGCTGAGGCCACGACATCGGTCACCACTTGTTCAGTGAGCGCTGAAGAGTCAACAATCATTGCGTTCAAGCCGCCGGTTTCAGCGATTAATGGCGTTGGGCGACCTTGAACATCTAAGCGACCTGCAATATTACGCTGTAGTAAACCCGCCACTTCCGTGGAACCCGTGAACATCACGCCACGAACGCGTTGATCACCCACTAATTTCGCGCCAATAGTTTCCCCTTTGCCCGGTAAAAATTGTAAAACATCACGAGGAATACCCGCTTGGTGCATGATGGAGACCGCAATGGCGCCGATTAATGGTGTTTGTTCCGCAGGTTTTGCCAGCACAGTGTTACCCGCCGCTAACGCCGCCGCAATTTGTCCAGAGAAGATAGCGAGCGGGAAGTTCCACGGGCTGATACACACCACAGGACCGAGAGGTCGGTGTGTATTGTTATCAAAGTCTTCACGGACTTGTGTTGCATAATAATTTAGAAAATCGACAGCTTCGCGTACTTCAGCAATGGCGTTTGTGTAGGTTTTTCCTGCTTCACGCACGAGTACATCCAATAATGGCTGTAACTGTTGTTCCATGATATCGGCAGCTCGTAAGAGGATAGCTGCACGTTCAGAGGGTGGCGTTGCAAACCAAATTGCCCCAGCATCTGTTGCAATATTAAGCGCATGCTCTGCTTCTTGTTCATTCGCTTCACGAACTTTACCCACGATATCTCGATGGCAAGCTGGGTTGATAATTGCAACCGCTTCAGGCAGTGCTTGTTGGGCAATAAATTCACCCCCAAGCAGAGGTTCTGCCACTTTTTCTTGCGTAGCCGCATTTAATAGTGCGCTAGACAGTGAGGCTAAACGGTGTTCGTTAGACAAATCTAAACCCATTGAATTGACGCGGCGAGTGCCGTAGAGATCACGAGGTAATGGGATTTTAGGGTGAGGTAAACCAATTTGTCCTTCCGCTTTAGACAGTTCACGAACATCTTTCACTGGATCAGCGACTAGCTCATCTAATGGGATAGTTGCATCTGCAATTCGGTTTACAAAGGAGGTATTTGCGCCATTTTCTAATAAACGACGTACTAAATAAGCCAGTAAGGTTTCGTGCGTTCCAACGGGAGCATAAATACGGCAAGGGCGGTTGAGTTTTCCGTCTGCCACTTTACCAACAACTTGTTCATATAATGGCTCGCCCATGCCATGTAGGCATTGAAACTCATATTGACCAGGGTAGTAGTTTTTACCGGCAATTTGGTAAATCGCTGATAAGGTATGTGCGTTATGCGTCGCAAACTGAGGGTAAATTAAATTTGGTACAGAAAGTAATTTACGCGCGCAAGCTAAGTACGAAACATCGGTATATACCTTACGCGTATAAACAGGATAACCCTCTAAGCCATCAATTTGTGCACGCTTAATTTCGCTATCCCAATAAGCACCTTTAACCAGACGGATCATTAATCGGCGTTGGCTACGTTCAGCAAGATTAATAATAGAATCAATGACAAATGGACAACGTTTTTGGTAAGCCTGAATGACGAAACCAATTCCGTTCCAACCGGCTAATTGTGGCTCAAAACACAATTTTTCGAGTAAATCTAGCGAGATCTCTAAGCGGTCAGCTTCTTCTGCATCAATGTTGATCCCAATATCGTATTGGTGAGCTTGCATCACTAAAGATAGCAGACGTGGATAGAGTTCTTCCATCACACGGGCATATTGGGCGCGGCTATAGCGTGGATGCAGGGCGGATAATTTTATGGAAATTCCTGGCCCTTCATAGATTCCGCGCCCGTTAGATGCTTTACCAATCGCGTGGATAGCTTGTTGGTAAGAGACCATATAGTCTTGAGCATCTTTTTCAGTTAACGCAGCTTCGCCTAGCATGTCATAGGAATAGCGGAAACCTTTATCTTCCAATTTACGTGCGTTGGCAAGGGCTTGAGCGATAGTTTCACCCGTCACAAATTGCTCGCCCATTAAACGCATCGCCATATCGACGCCTTTTCGTACGAGTGGTTCGCCGCTTTTGCTTATGATGCGATTTAACGATGAAGACAATTTTGCTTCATTGTGGGTAGAAACTAATTTTCCTATAAATAACAGTCCCCATGTTGCCGCATTGACAAACATGGAACTGCTTTGCCCAACATGAGATTGCCAGTTACCCGTACTAATTTTGTCACGGATCAAGGCATCTCGAGTCGCTTTATCGGGGATACGTAATAATGCTTCGGCTAGGCACATTAATGCCACACCTTCTTGAGAAGACAGCGAAAACTCTTGGAGCAAGCCTTGAACTATACCGGAACGACCTACGCCATTTTTTTGATTACGTAATTTTTCTGCGATGGAATAAGCCAATTTATGCGCTGCATCAGCTTGTTCAGGTGGCAGTTCTGCTTGTTGTAACAGCATAGGAACGGCTTGGGTCTCAGGAATACGGTAAGCGGAGGTGATCGCGGAGCGCTTCACTGACTGAGGTAAAATGTGTTCAGCAAATTCAAGGAAGGGTTGATAAAGGGTTTCAACTGATGAAGTATCATCACTTAAATTCTGATCTTTTGTATCCAAAACCGTTGATAATTCAGGTATAATTTGGTTGTTATCGAGTTGCTCTAAATAATTATATATAGCTTGCTTAATAAGCCAATGCGATGTGCGATCAAGACGTTGAGCGGCTGCTTTAATGCGGTCACGAGTTTCTTCATCAAGTCTCACACCCATAGTTGTTGTGCTACTCATCTTAATTCCTTCCTTTTCACAGGTGTTAAATACCAAAAGTTATACACCATTATGATGATGTTGCAACTTTGTGCAACATTGTTAATGTGGCATGTGAAGAAAATGTGAAACAACTCTTATTTTTATCAGTAATTAATGATGTCAATTCATTGGTTTTAATTAATTTTGTTTTATATCAATTAATTAGAGATAATTGGCTGATGATGGTAAGTTAATCACTTAATTAAGAATTTGACTTAAAAGTTTAACATTTGTGATGTGTCTTTTATTTATTGAACAAAAAATAGTTAATTTCTTGTTAAATGCATCTGAGTCTGTCTAGCATGATGTGGCAAAGTTATAGAGTTATTGCAACACAAACAATCACAACATAGATAAGGTGTGCATCAAAAAATGCCGAATTGTGCAATTAAGTGCAACACCTTGGGATTAAAAGTTATCAAAGAAAATTATAAAGATAACGTTAAAATAGACGCATTATGGAGACGACAGGATGACTGTAAGCACTCCGATGATCATTATGTTCATCGTATATATCACGGGTATGTTATTGATTGGTTATTTAGCCTATCGTTCAACGAAAAATTTTGATGATTACATTCTAGGAGGACGAAGTTTAGGTAGTGTGGTTACCGCATTATCAGCAGGGGCTTCGGATATGAGTGGCTGGTTATTGATGGGCTTACCCGGCGCCATTTTCCTCGCAGGAATTTCTGAAAGTTGGATTGCTATTGGTTTATGTCTAGGCGCATACCTGAACTGGCTATTTGTGGCGGGTCGCTTACGTGTACAAACCGAGAAAAACAATAATGCGTTAACGCTTCCTGACTATTTTACGAGTCGTTTTGAGGATAATAGTAAGATTTTACGTATTATTTCTGCGGTGGTGATCTTAGTTTTCTTTACGATTTATTGTGCATCTGGCGTTGTTGCGGGTGGGTTGTTATTTGAAAGTACGTTTAACATCAGCTACGACAAAGCCCTTTGGTTAGGAGCGTTAGCGACCATTGCTTATACCTTCTTAGGGGGCTTCTTAGCTGTTAGCTGGACAGATACCGTACAAGCATCATTGATGATTTTTGCCCTAATTTTAACGCCAATTGTGGTTATTTTATCTCTGGGTGGGTTAGATACATCGATTGAAGTTATTAAAGCTAAAAACCCTGAGTACCTTGATATGTTTAAGGGAATGAACTTTGTTGCCATCCTATCATTGTTGGGTTGGGGACTGGGTTACTTTGGACAACCTCATATCCTCGCACGTTTTATGGCGGCAGATTCTCACCGTACTATTCGCTCCGCGCGCCGTATTAGTATGACGTGGATGACATTATGTTTAGGTGGAACGATTGCGGTTGGTTTCTTTGGGATTGCATATTTTGAAAATAATCCTGCATTAGCTGGCTCTGTGATGAAAAATAACGAACGTATTTTCATGGAATTGGCTGGGCTTCTATTTAATCCGTGGGTTGCTGGTATCTTGTTATCCGCAATTTTAGCCGCGGTAATGAGTACGTTAAGTTGCCAGTTATTAGTGTGTGCGAGTGCATTAACAGAAGATTTATACAAACCATTCTTCCGTAAGTCAGCAAGCCAAAAAGAATTAGTGTGGGTAGGGCGTGGGATGGTGTTGTTAGTCGCTGCGATTGCTATCTATATTGCGCAAGATCCTAATAACAAAGTACTAGGATTAGTGAGTAATGCATGGGCAGGCTTTGGTGCTGCATTTGGTCCAGTCGTTTTACTCTCTGTTATGTGGAAACGCATGACTCGCACGGGAGCTCTGGCGGGGATGATTATTGGTGCGGTAACAGTATTAGTCTGGATGAAGTTTAAGTGGTTAGGTTTATACGAAATCATCCCTGGCTTTATCTTTGCTTCTATTGCCATTATCGTTGTGAGTTTAGTTACAAAAGCCCCAAGTGCAGCTGCCCAAGCACGTTTTGATGAGGCGGAGGCCGAATATAATCAGAAGTAATTGATGATTGAATCGTTTATTTTTTGATTAATATTTTATTGATAATAAAAAGGCTGGAAGGGAAACCTTCCAGCCTTTTATTTTACCGAGTGGATAATCAGCGTGGTTTACGGCGTTTTACCACTTGATAACCGATAAATAGAATGACAAACCATAACGGTGTTGCAATCAATGCTTGTCGGGTGTCATGCTGGAATGCCAGTAAGACCACCATGAATGCAAAAAAGGCTAAACTTACCCACGACATGAAAATACCTAGAGGCATTTTATAGCGAGATGCGGCATGTTTTTCTGGGCGATGTTTACGGAAATTCAAATAGCTTAATAAGATCATACTCCAGATAAACATAAACAGAATGGCGGATACGGTTGTCACCAACGTAAATGCATGCATGATATCTGGGATGAAGTAGATCAACACGATCCCAAAGCTTAGGCAGATACAGGTAAAAATTAAGCCTGTAGCAGGGACCGCTTTTTTCGATAATTGGCTAAATTGTTTTGGTGCATCCCCTTCTTTTGATAACCCAAACAGCATGCGGCTGGTAGAGAAAACGCCACTATTCGCAGATGACGCCGCAGAGGTCAGCACAACAAAGTTCACGATACTTGCTGCGGCAGGTAGGCTTATCAGCACAAACATTTCTACGAAAGGGCTTTTATCTGCCAAAATGGTACGCCAAGGCGTAACTGCCATAATGACAATCAGGGATAGTACATAGAATGCTATGATGCGAATTGGAATAGCGTTAATCGCTTTTGGCAGTGATTTCTCTGGATCACGGGTTTCTGCTGCGGCTGTTCCTACTAATTCAATACCCACAAAGGCAAAAATTGCGATTTGGAATCCTGCAAAAAAGCCACTAAGTCCCATTGGGAACATGCCACCATCATTCCAAATGTTACTTAAGGACGCAGTATGTCCCGTTGGTGATTGGAAATTCATGGCAATTAGCGTACCGCCTACAGCGATCAATGTCACAATTGCGATAATTTTTATCATTGCAAACCAGAACTCCAGCTCACCAAACAGTCGAACGGAGACCAAGTTAAGTGTGAGTAGGGTGGCAACGCAAATAAATGAAGTGACCCATTCAGGGAAATTAGGCACCCAGAAACTGACATACGAGGTGATGGCGATAATATCGGCTATTCCCGTAATCACCCAGCAAAACCAGTAGGTCCAGCCGACAAAAAAGCCCGCCCAAGGTCCGATTAAATCAGCAGAAAAATCACTGAAGGATTTATAATCAAGGTTAGAAAGAAGTAATTCTCCCATCGCTCGCATAACGAAAAACAGCACAAAGCCGATGATCATATACACGAAGATAATGGAGGGACCCGCAAGAGAGATTGTTTTCCCTGATCCCATAAATAGTCCCGTTCCAATTGCACCACCAATAGCAATTAATTGGATGTGACGGTTGCTGAGACTGCGTTTTAGTTGGTTTCGGTCAGATGATGGCCGAGAGGCGGTTGTTGTTGCATTTTCTTCCATACAATTATTTGTCCGATAGTCATTGTGATGTTAACCCACACTATTTTTTTTAGTTTGTGGCGGTGTTTGCTCGAAATATTGTGACATAAATCTCAATTGGAGTAAGAAAAAATTTACAAAGGATAGGGAGAGTGATGGTTTTACCAACGATTTACCTCTCTATTTTAACATTAGTAACTAAAAATTAACCTAAGCAATAAAAGTAGCAGAATAATATTGACTGTGCCAAATATGAGGCGCTAAATAATATGTATCGGGTTGTTAGCTCAGTTGGCAGAGTAGGCGACTCTTAATCGCTCGGTCTGGGGTTCGAACCCCCAACAACCCATTTGAATAGCGCTGTAATATCAGCTGAAAGCCACTTTATCGATAAGATATATTAAGTGGCTTTTTGTTTTTGTGGGGTACCGCGGGTTACTGATTTCTTTATATGGCTAGCATAATTTGTTGACAGTCACTTTCACGTCATAGCCCACCACATATAATGCTTGCTCTAATGTCTCAATTTTTGAAGCATATTGGAGGTCGAGTAATCGCTCAATCTGTTGTGCATTTATATTAAGTGTTCGCGCCATTTTGCTGCGCGGAGTTTGTGTTTCAATCAATGCATTATGTAATGCTATTTTTAAGCAACTTAATATAGGCAAATGAACAATGAATGCATCTGGTGCCGAATTTTGGGGAAGCGGTATCGGATTTCTTAATGTGATCAGTTCTGAAAATGCATTAAGTAATGTTTCTTGGGCTTCTAATTCGACATCTTCTGCACAATAAGTGACCCCTTGAATATCTGGGAAGTCACAAAAGTTAATTTCGTATACACCTTCATCTTCTACAAATTCAACTGTTGCTAAGTAACTAAACATATTTAACCTCAAAAATAAGTCTCTTTATAAAATAAAGAGTACAAAACCTCACAAGATAGGCAATAAGATGACTGTTAATAAAATGAAAAATGAACGGTGATAATACATGAATTGAACGTTTTTTCTTCAAGGCTTACGTTTTGATGAAAAACTAGACTCGTTTCATAATGAAACGCCATGTAATGCCTGTTTCTCTTTGTGATTCAACTCGCAGTTTTAACAATATTTTATCCAGCCAAACCTCAGTATCAATATGCCAAATTTCTCCTTTTAGTCACCATATAATTTTTTAAATAAAACATTTGAGAATGCATCTGAATCTAAATTCGAATAAGCAGTTATACGTAATTTTGTCATTGTGGTTAAGTGATTTGTTAAAATAAAAGTATATAGTAACATAATGTTATAATCATTGGTTGTTACTAACTGATGAATAAACGGCGATATGTCCATTGGAGTAATAAGTTAAATTACTTATTTACATAAGTCATATTTATACTGTCATGATTTTGGATTTACACCTTAAAGTGGTTAATTTAGATGAGCATAATATTGCTAATAAATTCGCTAGCATAATGGCAATTAGTTTTTCTATTTTTTCCTTTAATCAATAACTCAGTACGCTAACTAATGCTGTAGACTGATTTTTTTATGCAAAAAATAATAGCAAAAAAGGTTAATCAAATGTTTGAAAAGTTAATTTAATTAAAATCATTTTGTCATACAAAAATAACATTTTTGCATATTAATATGCCAATAGACGGTGAAAATCTAGGTCTTTTTTATCAGAAATTTTTAATAGTATTAGCTGTATATAAAATGAACTTAATTAGTTTTTTTAATGTTATTGCCATTGGCTAATATTAATACAGTTAAGTTTAATTAATATAAAATTGTTTTGGAATAATAATATGTATGACAAATTTAGCTTTAATCAAACCAAGAACCAATTGAATTAATTTGATTAAAGTTGGCAATTTAGATTAAAGGCATTGAAAAATAATGCTTAATTTTTATTCCTAAGTTACCGATATTACTAATCCATTTAAAGAAATGGCTTTTTTACAGGAGTGATGAATATTGATTTAGATCAATATGTAGGTTCTTTGGTTATGCTTGGTGTTTATTGCTTATAAATCCCCTCATATGTGTGAGATTTTTGCTTAAAATACTAGTATTTCGCTTATGGTGAATCTAAATGTTGCGAATATTTGAGATAAGTAGGATTAAGATATAGTTGTAATAAAGAATTGCTAATATATAGATGGATAATTATCCCGATAGACCAAAAAGAAACATAAGTGTCTTGAATAGTTAATTTAGTGGTGCATAATAATTAACGGCTAATAATGAAATCGGTATATTCTGAGATTTACTGAAAATGCTAAATTTTTAGCCACTCGTTATTGTTGTAGGTAATCAGGAAATATATTTAATTTAAGTTTGAACCTATGTGTTTATATACTCCAAACTGGGTATTTCAACGGATCTCATGGGATAGTAACGGATTACGCTATCCAGCTTTAATTATTTTCATATTTAAAATTTTGGCTAACACATTTGGCTCAAATTGATATTTGTTCTTTGTGCATACAGATGTTAATAATTATTCGAAAGGTATAAAAAAATGAGCTCTACCACTGATTTTCTGAAGCATATATACGATATTAATCTTTCATATTTGCTTTTAGCTCAAAAGCTTATCTCCCAGGAAAAAGCCACTGCCATGTTTAGACTCGGGATTTCAGATTCAATGGCAAACACTTTAGCAGAACTTTCATTACCTCAATTGGTTAAATTAGCGGAAACAAATCAGCTAATCTGCCAGTTTAGATTTGAAAATAGTGACACCATTGAAAAACTTACCCGAGAATCTCGAGTCGATGAATTGCAACAAATTCATACGGGTATCCTTCTATCGACTCGATTATTGCAAACGCATAATGAGTCCGATTCAGATATAGCGAGAAAAAGATGAGTAGCGTAGCTGAAAAAAGTATTGTCAAGGAAGCTAATGATATTCGTTTGGCAATGGAATTAATTTCTCTTGGGGCTCGTCTCCAAATGTTAGAAAGCGAAACTCAAATTAGTCGTGGACGTCTAGTGCGTTTATACAAAGAGCTCAGAGGCTGCCCACCACCAAAAGGGATGCTCCCTTTCTCAACAGATTGGTTCATGACATGGGAACAAAATATTCATTCTTCCATGTTTTATAACGCCTACCAATTTTTACTAAAAACAGGTCAATGTGAAGGGGTTGATGCCATCCTGAAAGCATATCGACTTTATCTCGAACAATGTTCACCAAATGAGGGTGATGAGCCGATTTTGGCATTAACTCGCGCTTGGACTCTAGTGCGTTTTGTGGAAAGTGGCATGTTGCAATGTTCCGATTGCAATTGTTGTAGTGGTTCATTTATCACCTATGCACACATTCCTGAAAATAGTTTTACGTGTAGCTTGTGCCAGCCACCATCACGAGCGATAAAAAAACGTAAACTTTCCGAGCATCTCGCCGATATTACGGAATATCGACAAGATGGCATTACCAAAGCGGTAATGTAATTGGATTAATTTGGTTAACAGGCAAGTAGATTGCCTGTCCTTCCTCATATTCCCTTTGACTGCCATCTGTTAACTAACGGAGTGAAAGGGAATACTGTGTTAATACTCATCGGATATATCATTGTTACAGCTGCTGTTATCGGTGGCTATGTCATGGTCGGTGGTCATCTTGGCGCGCTGTACCAACCAGCTGAATTTGTTATTATTTTAGGTGCTGGTCTAGGCGCGTTTGTTGTAGGTAACAGTGGTAAAGCCATCGTTGCATTATGCAAAGTATTACCAGGACTCTTCCGTCGTTCTTCTTACAACAAAGCCATGTCGATGGACTTGATGGCTTTGTTATTTCAACTTCTAAATAAATCTCGCCAACAAGGTCTTCTTGCGCTCGAAAAAGATATCGAGAACCCACAAGAGAGCGAAATCTTTGCTCTGTATCCGCGCATTCTCAAAGATAAAACAGCCATGATGTTTATTGTGGATTATTTGCGCTTGATGGTGACAAGTAATCTACAAGCTCATGAAATTGAAGCACTAATGGATGAAGAGCTCGAAACATTCCGCCAAGAAAATGAAGTACCGGCGTCAGGACTGAACATGGTAGGAGAATCTATGCCTGCGTTTGGGATTGTGGCGGCAGTATTGGGGGTGGTCAATGCACTCGCAGCCGCAGACCGTCCTGCTGGCGAATTAGGTGCTCTGATTGCTCATGCAATGGTAGGGACTTTCCTTGGTATTTTAGTGGCTTACGGGTTTATTTTGCCGCTGGCGAGTTTAATCCGTCAGCGCAGTAGCGAGCAATTAAAAATGATGGAATGCATCAAAGTCACTTTCCTCTCTTCGTTACAAGGTTATGCCCCACAAATTGCAGTTGAATTTGGACGCAAAGTTTTATTTAGCGTAGATAGACCGTCATTCATGGAGCTGGAAGACAAAGTCCGTGAAGTGAAAATCGGTAATCGTGCAACAGAAACTACCGAGGAGTAATGACTCATGGCAGCCAACGGACCTCAAATTATACGCGTCAAGAAAAAAGGCGGTCATCAGCAACATGCTCACGGTGGAGCATGGAAAATTGCTTATGCTGACTTTATGACGGCGATGATGGCGTTCTTTCTGGTTATGTGGCTGATCTCCATTTCCAGTCCTCAAGAGTTAACAAAAATCGCAGAATATTTTCGTACTCCACTGAGTACAGCAATCAACCCTGGCGCTAAAAGCGGTGATGCCACTAACCCCATTCCGGGTGGTGGAAAAGATCCGATTTTCCGTGATGGTGATGTGATGCCAGAACCCAATAACATCATCTCTGGTGATGCAAACTATCGCTTTGAAAAATTAAAAGAAAATCTCGAACAAGCGATCTTACAAGACCCGCGCTTAAATGAATTAAAACCGCATTTATTGATTGACATGATCAACGATGGTTTACGCATTCAAATTGTTGATAGCGCTAATAGACCAATGTTCAAAGTGGGGTCAGCAACGGTTGAGCCTTATATGCGAGATATTTTGCGCGCAATTGCTCCACTGCTTAATGATGTACCAAACCGTATCAGTATTTCAGGACACACGGATGATCTACCGTATGCAAGTGAAGCGTATTACAGCAACTGGGAACTTTCATCGGATAGAGCAAATGCTTCTCGTCGTGAGTTGATCATGGGGGGAATGGATGAGCGAAAAGTTCTGCGTGTCGTGGGGATGGCGTCATCTATCCATTTAGATAAAGAGAATGGCTTAGCACCCGTCAACCGGCGGATCAGTATCATCGTGTTGAATGAAGATGAAACAAATCAAATTTTGCATGAATACGATGGTGCGACACCGATTAATGACGTGCTGAAAAAAGCCCCACAAGATGTGCCAATACCGGCAAATAGTGATGTCGTCACTGTGAAGGTGGCGATATCACCTGATAAGCAGCAATGACATAAACCCATAATAACCCGAATCTCACTACTGCCGGATTTATCCGGCAGTCAGTGTTAAGTGAAACTTAAGCGAAATTGGATAAAAAGCATGGATATTACCGAGTTTTATCAAACATTTTTCGATGAAGCCGATGAGTTGCTTAGGGATATGGAACAGCATTTACTTGAGCTTGACCCTATTGACCCTGATAGTGAGCAACTCAATGCCATATTCCGCAGTGCCCACTCGATTAAAGGTGGGGCAGCAACCTTTGGTTTCACTCATCTGCAAAATACCACTCATACCTTAGAAAACTTGCTCGATAAGGCACGTCACGATGAACTGACATTAACGCCAGACATTATCGATGTTTTTTTAGATGCTAAAGATGTGATGGCATCCCAGTTAGATGCTTATAAAAACGATTCATTACCCGATGATGAAACCTTTAAACGTATCTGCGACGTGCTTAAAAGTGTCGAGCATACGGTTGAAGAAGTCAGCGAAGAAGAGCGGGTCGCTGAGGTTATCGCGGTTACCGATACTGACAGCACTGAGGACGCGGATTCTGCATCAGAAATGGGAATGCAAACCCATGCTGCGTTGACGGACAATGCGTTTTCTCACTATTTCATCATCACGTTGAATTCCCTGAAATCCACTGAAGTTGATGTACTGGCTGATGAGCTTGGTCTATTTGGTAGCTTGTATGGATCAGAAAAAAGTGATTCGAGTTTAAAAGCATGGCTGGGCACGAATACTGATATTGACGATATTTGCGGTGTGCTGTGTTTTGTGGTGGATGAATCACAGATCCAACATAGCGAAATAAGTTTTGAAGAATGCCAACAGGCAACTCAAGGCAATGGCCAGAAAAGTAAAGTGGCGGCAACCCTCGAAGAACTGGAAGCAACCGTAGAAGAGTTAGCGGCAATGGTAGAAAACCCGGCTGTGCCCGCTGTTGATGTTGCGAAAGTGGCTGTATCAGCACCTGCGCCGACCATGGCTCCAGCAGCGGTTTCATCTTCTGCCTCGGCTTCATCTGCTGCCGCTAAAAAAGCCGCTGCAGCGAAACCAAAAGGGGATTCTAGCAGCATTCGTGTTGCGGTTGAGAAAGTGGACCAACTGATCAACTTAGTTGGTGAGCTTGTGATTATCCAGTCGATGTTGACTCAGCATAGTCAGCAGGTCGATCAAAACGAATATGCGGATTTACTCAGTTCTATTGTTCAATTAGAGCGTAATTCTCGTGCATTACAAGAGTCGGTAATGTCGATTCGTATGATGCCGATGGACTACGTATTCAGCCGTTTCCCACGTATGGTGCGTGATATCGCGTCTAAACTGGGCAAAAAAATTGAACTTAAAGTGGAAGGTAGCTCAACCGAATTAGACAAGAGCCTCATTGAACGAATTGTTGACCCACTTAACCACCTTGTACGTAACAGCCTTGACCATGGAATTGAAAAACCTGAAGTTCGTTTAGCTAATGGTAAGCCAGAAGCGGGAACGTTAACACTTTCAGCCGCTCACCAAAGCGGCAATATCTGTATCGAAGTTCGGGATGATGGCGCAGGGTTGAACCGTGAACGTATTCTGGCAAAAGCACGCTCCCAAGGCATGAATGTCCATGATGGCATGACGAACGATGAAGTCGCTATGCTGATCATGGCACCGGGCTTCTCAACGGCTGAAGTAGTTACAGACGTTTCAGGTCGCGGCGTAGGGATGGATGTGGTTAAACGAAATATCCAAGATATGGGTGGGCGCATACAAATCGGCTTCACCGAAGGTAAGGGCACCATCATTCGTATTTTGCTGCCACTGACGTTAGCCATTCTGGATGGCATGTCCGTCAAAGTGGGTGACGATGTCTTTATTGTTCCACTCAGTGCGATTATCAGCACATTACAACCACGCCCAGAAGATATTTATCGTCTTGCGGGTGAAGAAAAAATGTTGTTAGTGCGTGGCGAGTATTTACCACTGGTCGAGTTACATCACGTCTTTTCCATTCAGCACGCAGAGCCGAATTTGGCAAACAGCATTGCGTTAATCATTCAAAACGCGGGACATCGCTTTGCTTTGTTAGTTGACAAATTGGTTGGTCAGCAGCAGGTCGTGGTGAAAAACATCGAAAGCAACTATCGCAAAATTCCAGGCATTTCTGCTGCCACCATTATGGGGGATGGTTCTGTTTCATTGATTTTAGATGTCGCGGAATTGCAGAGAATGAACAATAACATTTTGATTAATAAGAAACAGCCTGTTTCTCAACCAGTAATGCACTAAATAGAGGTTATATACCATGTCTATGTTAGATGACGATTTAAATAAGCTTGAAGAAGAAAAGAATGGCGAAGGCTACCTCATTTTTACGCTTGGTGAAGAAGAGTACGGCATCGAAATTTTAAAAGTGCAAGAAATCCGCGGTTATGAGCAAGTGACACGGATTGCGAACACCCCAGATTTTATCAAAGGTGTAACCAATCTACGTGGCGTGATTATTCCAATTATCGACCTACGTATTAAGTTTTCCCATGAAAATGTGGTCTACAACGACAATACCGTCGTCATTGTTGTGAACTTAAAAGATCGCGTGGTTGGTATTGTGGTTGATGGTGTTTCTGATGTGCTAGTTCTACATGAAGAACAAATTGCACCGCCGCCAGATTTCGCTGTGACGTTATCGACTCAGTATCTAACAGGGTTAGGTACTGTGGGGGAGCGCATGTTGATTTTGGTTGATATTGAAAAGTTATTGACCAGCGAAGAAATGGCGTTAATCGACAACATCGCGGAATAATGCGCAGTTAAATCCGCTGATAATTTGCTCAAAAATGGTAAGTGATTAACTAAAGTTTTTGAGCAACTGTCCGATATCCAAACTACAACAACACTATGTTAGTAAAACACCATGTACAGTCGAATTAAAATCGTATCAGGACTTTTGTCCGTTATTTTTGTATTTATTTTATTGCAGCTGGTATCGAGTGGTTTGATGTTTACCAAACTCGGCGATAACAGCGACAGTATTAATTATTTGAATTCTCTCCAACGCCAAAGACTCGTTCTGACTCAAAGCTGGGTCAACTTATTGCAAGCTCGTTCTGACTTAAACCGCTCCATTAACGCGTATTTATTAGAAGAGTTAAGCATTAAAGATGATGCTTCTGCTGCGGATCTTATTGCTTCAGCGAAAGGTAAATTTAAAGCCGCCGATGAAGCGTATGACAGCTACAGAAAGTTGATGGCAAACGCAGATGTGGATAAGGGGTTATTTGATAACTTACTGAAATCCTACGAGGATTACCGTGTTGCATTAACCAAATTGGCGGAATATGCAGAGAAGGGGGACTTAAACGGCTTCTATGCGCATAGAACCTCAGGGCTACAAGCCAAATTTGAAGAGCAGTTTGGCCTCTATTTTGGTGAAATTTCTTCAGATTTTGAAAATGAAGTGGTGAATGCAGAATCCAATTACCGTCAATCTCTATATTTACTGGTTATTTTATCGGTACTGTTAGCGGTGATCAGCGTGATTAGCTATCGCTATGTACGTAAAGGGATCACTGAGCCATTAAATACACTGATCGAGCGCATTAAAGTGTTCGCTTCAGGGGATTTAACGCCAAAAATTGATACCTCAGCGAACAATGAAATTGGTGAGTTAGCGCGTGGTGCCCAACACATGCAACAAGAGCTGATCAACACGGTTCGTGGTGTACTGGATGGCAGTGAAACTATCTATCAGGGTACCACTGAAATCGCAGCGGGTAACAATGACTTATCTTCGCGTACCGAGCAGCAAGTGGCTTGCTTAGAAGAAACGTCAGCAAGTATGAGTGAACTGACGGCGACGGTTAAACAAAACACTGAGTACGCGCATCAAGCCAGTGAGTTCGCTAGCCAAGCCTCTGTTATTGCAAAAGAAGGCGGCAAAGTGGTATCTAACGTGGTTCATACCATGCGCAACATCGCAGATAGCTCGCAAAAAATCTCTGATATTACCGCGGTTATCGACAGCATTGCTTTCCAAACCAATATTCTTGCACTGAACGCTGCCGTTGAAGCCGCGCGTGCTGGTGAACATGGTCGTGGATTTGCGGTGGTTGCTGATGAAGTTCGTAGTCTTGCTCAACGCAGCGCAGATGCAGCAAAAGAGATCAAAGGCTTGATTGAAGACTCTGTTTCTAGAACAGACGTAGGGGCTCGTCAAGCAGAAAATGCTGGCGAAACAATGACAAAAATTGTCGACTCAGTCACTCGTGTTACTGACATCATGACGCATATCGCAACCGCGTCAGATGAACAAAGCAAAGGCATTTCACAAGTGAGCATCGCAGTTGAAGAGATGGACAAAGTCACTCAACAAAACGCATCGCTGGTGGAACAATCTGCTGTTGCTGCAAATGTACTGGAAGAGCAAGTCGCTAAGCTTTCTCAGTTGATCTCCATTTTCCGTTTACCTGCAATGGATCAAGCAAAAGTACGCAACGCACAACCTGCACCAAGAACAGTATCTAATA
Organism: Providencia sp. PROV209; assembly: GCF_028479485.1. Taxonomy (NCBI): domain Bacteria; kingdom Pseudomonadati; phylum Pseudomonadota; class Gammaproteobacteria; order Enterobacterales; family Morganellaceae; genus Providencia; species Providencia sp. PROV209. Next base: position 229,231 of record NZ_JAMPNR010000002.1, read on the forward strand.
TTGTTAAAACACCAGATTTATCCAAAATCGCATCGAAAAATCATAAAGATGACGATAACTGGGAAACCTTTTAAGGCTAAATCTGATCTGGCGCTGTGAGAGTTTCTCTCACAGCGTTTTTATATGTTTAAGCTCGATAATTAAAAAGAGCCAAATTTTTGGCTGACATAAGTAGGGGATTAAATATGTTAGGAAAGAATATCCGAATTTCAGTGAGCTTATACTTACTCCTGATCCTGTTTTGTGGCATGCAGTTAACGTCAAGCGGCGTTTCTGTCGGCATAGTGAACAGCGAATTAAATGCACTAGAACGCATCGATATGGGTTCTAAAAAACGCGCATTATTGGAAGAAACCAGCAAAAACTTAATGCAGGCACGTAATAGCCTGACCCAAATTGCTTTACTGATGAAAGTCGGTGACCACGTTCCATTAATCGAAGAAACCCGTGGTGTTTTCGATAACTATTTAGTCGCAGCCAATAAATCCTATAACGAATTTAAAACTCAGCCAGTGCTGAGTGAAAAAGAAAATCTCGGCTCATTAGAAGAAAAATACAATGCGTTTGTCGTCACGCTAAAAGCGCTGAGGGGCACACTGGATAATAACGATGTTGCCGCGTATATCAACTTACCCGCTCAACAAAATCAAGACGAACTGATTGGTGTTATTAATGGTTATCTTTCTGTTTTAAATACTGAAAGTAATGAATCAATTGCTGACGCTAGATTTTATAACCAATTCGCTTGGACTTCATTTTTCACGGTGGTTGTCATCATTTTCTGTGTGATTGCTGTCGTGCACCTTTGGTTAAAACGTAAAGTGATTTCGCCATTAAATAGCATGAGTGAACACTTTATGCACGTTGCGGAAGGAAAACTAAATCAGAATATTGAAATTAATTTCCGTGACGAGATTGGTGATGTTTTCGAAAAATTAAAAGTGATGCAACAGTCATTAGCGAAAACGGTCACCTCAATTCGCTCGAATACAGACCAAATGTATACGGGTATTCGTGAGATTGCTTTAGGCAATAATAATTTATCATCAAGAACCGAACAGCAAGCGGCGTCATTAGAAGAAACAGCTGCGAGTATGGAAGAGTTAACTGCGACGGTTAAACAGAACGCGGATAACGCACGTCAAGCCAGTGAATTAGCGGTAAGTGCTTCACGTACGGCAACCAAAGGTGGCGAAATCACCGTTGGTGTGATTGACACGATGACGGCAATTTCTAACAGTTCCCAAAAAATTAGCGCCATTATTAGTGTTATTGACGGTATCGCATTCCAAACCAACATTCTTGCATTGAATGCGGCGGTAGAAGCTGCGCGTGCCGGTGAACAAGGTCGTGGATTCTCTGTGGTTGCAGGTGAAGTTCGTGCGTTAGCACAACGTAGTGCAGAGGCAGCGAAAGAAATTAAAGGATTAATCGATGAGTCTGTTGGGCGTGTAAATCAAGGCTCTCAGCTGGTTAATGAAGCAGGGCAAACCATGGATGAATTAGTGGCAGCGGTTAATCAGGTCACTGAATTAATGGGGAACATTGCTTCTGCATCGAATGAGCAGAGCCGTGGTATTGAACAAGTCGCTATTGCGGTTAGCCAAATGGATTCTGTTACACAGCAAAACGCCGCGTTGGTCGAGCAATCAACCAGTGCAACCGCAGCACTTGAAGATCAAGCGAATAACTTGGTCGATACTGTCGCGTTTTTCGAGTTACCTGAGCAATCTACTCGCATTAGACGGTGATAGACAGCTACGTCATGAGCGTGAAGCATGACGTTGCAATATAGATAACGATAGTTAGGCAGCCATTTTCGGCTGCCTCGCCGGTTTTTATTGAATAGGACGACAAGTACGATGCTATTAGTACCACAGATAGAACCTTTGACTGATGACGAATTTGGTCGGGTTTGTCGATTTATTCATAAAAAGTCTGGAATAGTCCTTACGATGAATAAGAAAAATATGGTCTATAACCGCTTATTAAAGCGCTTACGTGACTGTAATATCGACAATTTTTCTGACTACCTGCGAATGCTAGAACGAGAACCATTAAATGCGGAATGGCAAGCATTCGTCAATGCACTGACCACAAATTTAACGGCTTTCTTTCGTGAGCCTCATCATTTTGCGACATTAACTGACTTTTTAAAAAGTCGCCGCAATAGCAATGTCAATATTTGGTGTGCGGCCTCCTCAACGGGAGAAGAGCCTTATTCCATCGCCATGACAATCAGCGATGTTTTGGGCGCTAATGCAGTCAATAGCAAGGTTGTTGCAAGTGATATTGATACGGAAGTATTAGAAAAAGCGAAGCAAGGGATCTATCGAGTCGAAGAGCTGAAAACCCTGACGGCTCTGCAACGGCAGCGCTATTTCATGAAAGGTGTTGGGGAGTACGAAGGTTTTGCCCGCGTAAAACCTGCACTTAGCAACATGATTGAGTTTCGTTACTTAAATCTCACTGAGGGCGACTGGCAATTACAGCATCGATTTGATGCGATTTTTTGCCGGAACGTCATGATTTATTTTGACAAGGAAATGCAGATAAAACTGCTAGAGCGCTTTGCGCCATTGCTCAAGCCAGATGGTTTATTGTTTATTGGTCACTCTGAAAATATTTCGCAACTGACTAAGCAGTTTGTGATCAATGGACAGACCGTCTACAGCTTAGCGTCGGCGAGGAGAGGACAATGAAAAAAATAAAAGTATTGTGTGTCGATGACTCTGCTCTGATGCGTCAGTTGATGCGTGAAATTATCAATAGCCACAATGATATGGAGGTGGTCGATACCGCGCCAGATCCGTATGTTGCTCGTGATTTGATTAAGCAACTGGAGCCAGATGTTATCACCCTCGATGTTGAAATGCCGCGAATGGATGGCATTGATTTTTTAGAAAAATTAATGCGCTTGCATCCTATTCCCGTTGTGATGGTTTCTACCTTAACGTCCAAAGGCTCTGAAGTAACACTGAAAGCCCTAGAGCTAGGGGCAGTAGATTTTGTCACCAAACCTCAGATTGGTATTCGCGAAACCATGATGAGTTACCGTGACATGATCGGTGAAAAAATTCGTGCTGCAGCGATGTCTAAAATGTCGCAGCGTAATCGCTTTGCCCGTACGGAGAAAAAAGCATCTGAACCGGCAACACTGGCAAAACCGCTAACACCTTATGTATGCAATAACCGTGTGATAGCGGTAGGTGCTTCAACGGGCGGAACAGAAGCGATTCGTCAATTTTTAGAAATGCTGCCAAGAGAGTGTCCTCCCGTGGTGATCACTCAGCATATGCCAGCAGGCTTTACTCGTTCTTTTGCTGAACGTTTGAACAAATTGTGCGCGCTTACCGTGAAAGAAGCGGAACACAACGAAATTCTCCAAAAAGGCTGTGCGTATATCGCGCCGGGCGACTCGCATATGTTGATTGCTGATAAAGGCAAAGGCTATCAAGTCGTATTAGAACAAAGTGAACCCGTTAACCGTCACCGTCCTTCTGTCGATGTTTTATTTGATTCGGTTGCAAAACATGTCGGGCGTAAATGTATTGGCATTTTGCTAACTGGCATGGGAATGGATGGAGCAAAAGGGTTACTCAATCTGCGCCAACAAGGGGCTTTCACTTATGCCCAGAACGAGAGTAGTTGCGTGGTATTCGGCATGCCTCGTGCAGCAATTGAAATGAACGCAGCGGATGAAGTACTCGACTTGCTAAAAATCGCGCCAAGCGTATTAACAAAACTTTCTACTGTTACCGTGTAGTGGTGGCAGTTTTTTATCATTGTATTTTTGAAGGAGTGGTTATGGCCGCTAAAGATCTGAGTTTTCTGGTTGTCGATGACTTTTCTACTATGCGTCGCATCGTCCGTAACTTATTAAAAGAACTTGGTTTTAACAAAATTGAAGAAGCGGAAGATGGTGTTGATGCCCTCGAAAAAATCCGTGCTGGGAGTATCGACTTTGTTGTTGCTGACTGGAACATGCCAAACATGGATGGTTTAGAACTGCTGAAAACCATTCGTGGTGATGATGCACTCAAACATATCCCTGTGTTAATGGTAACGGCAGAAGCGAAGAAAGAGAACATCATTGCGGCAGCACAAGCTGGTGCCAGCGGCTATGTTGTGAAACCGTTTACCGCCGCTATCCTCGAAGAAAAATTAAATAAAGTATTTGAAAAAATGGGGCTGCAATAATCGCGGGCGGTAAAGGAGACAGTGATGATTGAACAAGTAACAAGGAATGGCAGCCGTAATGGGACTGGCAATGAAGACTTAAAACACGTCATTACGCGCATTGGTACTCTCATGAGAACCTTACGGGAAAGTATGCGTGAGTTGGGCCTTGAGAAAAGTGTTCAGCAGGCAGTAGCAAGTATTCCAGACGGTAAAGATCGCCTGCGTTATATTGCCCAAATGACAGCCCAAGCGGCAGAAAAAACACTCAACGGCATTGATGTTATCAAGCCGTTGCAAGTGGACATGAACAAAAATGCAATCGCGTTGCAGCAGCAGTGGGAAGAAGCCGCCTCTGGTGAGGTATCATCAGAGTTGCGCGAATCTACGCAAGCCTTTTTAGGTCAAGTTATTCAAGATAGCGAAGTGACTAAAGCTGAATTACTAGAAATCATGATGGCGCAAGACTTCCAAGACTTAACGGGGCAAGTCGTCAAAAAAATGATGGAAGTGGTTGAAGAAGCAGAGAAACAACTATTAGCGTTGCTGATGGAAAATACACCACCAGAAATGCGAGTGAAGACTCAAAGTGAAAGCCTGCTCAATGGTCCTCAGATTAATAAAGAAGGTGTGAATGTGATGGCATCACAGTCGCAAGTGGATGATTTGTTAGATGAATTAGGTTTCTAATTCGTTCGCTCCTTCATGATATTTTGAGCTATAGCATTATTGGCTGAGTTTGCCTTCTTGCTATGGCTCAAATTATTTAGGGTAGTTGTGCATCATTATTTTATTAGCGATTTTTAATCAAAATCCATCGACCAGCAGATCTATCGCACTTTTGATTTTATCTCTTTGGCACTCAATGCAAATAATCTCTTTTCCTAGCATGGATTTAGAGATGGCTGACATCAAATGAGTCATAAGTATAAAGGAATATCAATAATGTCACTTTGTACATCCAAAAGATAAGGATAGTTGGTTAGCTCTTTTTTAGCTTGATAGACACAATATTGCATTAAAGCGCCTTATATTCCTCTGAAAAAATTCCATATCCTTTACTGATCCTATTGAGTTCCTGAAAACCATCTTGGTTATCTGCTTTCCATTTTAACGCCTCAAGTTTTTTAAATTCAGCTAGTAAAGCATTGGATAACACGAGGGAGAAATTCAAATTGGCTTTTCTCGCTTATTCATAAAGTTTAGGGGAGACAGTTACACTCACCGTCTTTTTCATTTTATTGGTTACCGTCATCGCAACTCTTTTTTGATATACATGCTACATTTACTAGGCACCCGAGTACCCGTGTTCAGAAACGGGGAAATGTAGCATATATTTTGAACGAGAAATCAATTTACCTCCCTTTACCGAAAAATTCAGACACTCTATTTTCCTTTTTAAATATCGAAAAATGCTTCAATGGACTTCGTTGGGTAGACAAAGCTGTTTTTTGTACACGAGACAAGAAGAAAGGCGCAATGCAGTTTATGCAGGACATGCAGACATATCGAATGTGTTTATGTTGGTTTACGAAGCGCTTCGCAGAAGGGATGTCATAAATTGCATTTTCGTGCAAATAGCTGGATAGCGTGATGGTGTATGGGGAACAAGATGTACCAATGAGGATGCCCGCGGTAGGCCTGAGTTCCACTCAGACCTGCGCATAGAAACGGGCGATAGAAACTATTTCTTTTTATTCAGCATCGCTTTTAAATCTGCAAACGGGTTATAGGTGGCTTCACCGACATCTTTTTGGGCATCTTCTCCTGCCACGACATTGGTACCGTATTGATCTGCTTCAGTGTATTTAGAGTGTTCATGATCATGGCAGAACAAGCATAATAGTTCCCAATTGCTGCCATCTTCAGGATTATTGGTATGGTCATGATCAATATGATGAACCGTTAACTCTCTTAAATTTGAATAAACGAACTCCCGTGTGCAGCGCCCACATATCCACGGGTAAATTTTTAGTGCTTTCTCACGGTAGCCACTTTCTAAGCGAGCATAGTTCTTGGGGATCAGAGCCATAATAAATATTACCTATTATAAATAGAAGAGTTAGCATTCATACTGTCAATATACTCCATTCTACATCATGGGAATTAGAACGCGTGATTTTTTTAAGTCGTCTCTTTGGCTTCTTCTTTATCTTATTGCGAAGCGCTTCGCAAAGTTGCTGCCATATTGCCCAATAGCCCAAAAACCCCTGCGAAGTATGTCTATTTTCCACCATTGATTTTTTTACACTCTGTCATGCTATAGCGACTATGCGTATAGGCTAATTTTTTGGAAGCTACGTGTCCGACGAAAGTGATGTAGAAAAAACAGAAGAACCCACGCCCCATAAAAAGCAGAAAGCGAAAGACGACGGGCAAATTGTTCGATCCAAAGAATTGAGCTCCCTCATGATGATGCTGGCAGGAGTCAGTTTACTGTGGCTGAGTGGTGGGCATTTAGCAACGCAGCTACGGCAAATTATGCGCCAAGGATTTATTTTTGACGGGCACTACCTGCAAAATACTGGGCTTATGCTTAGCTACCTTGGGCGAGTTGTCAGTGAGGCATTATTTGCACTATTACCCATTATTGGTGGGTTGGCACTCGTGGGAATTTCGGCGTCTTCACTGGTCGGTGGGCTGCTATTCAACAGCAAGCTGATCAAGTTCGATTTAAAAAAGCTAAATCCGATTAAAGGATTAAAACGAATTTTTTCAATGAATGCCTTATCTGAATTATTTAAGGCGATTTTAAAATGTGTCTTTGTGGGGTTAGGAGCATCGATTTTTTTATGGCAAAGCTGGCCATCGTTACTGCACTTGGTGATGGAGCCTCCGACTACAGCACTAGCAAATGCGTTAGAGAAAGTGATTTTTGCAGGGTATTTAATTGTCTTTCTGTTAATTCCCATGGTGGCATTTGATGTGTTTTATCAGTTTCGCTCCCATTTGAAAAAGTTGCGAATGAGTCGCCAAGAAATTAAAGATGAGTTTAAACAGCAAGAAGGTGATCCACATATTAAAGCCAAAATTCGTCAACAACAGCGGGCGATTGCTCGAAATCGAATGATGGCAGATGTCCCAAGTGCAGATGTGATTGTGACTAACCCAACCCACTATGCTGTCGCCCTAAAATATGATGACAAAAAAATGGGGGCGCCAAAAGTTTTAGCGAAAGGGGCGGGCGTAATTGCTCAGCGTATTAAAGAAATAGGCGCAGAACACCGAATTTTACAACTTGAAGCACCACCGCTTGCGCGTGCCTTGTACCGCCATGCGGAAATTGGGCAAAGTATTCCTGTTGCCTTGTATGCAGCAGTAGCAGAAGTTTTAGCATGGGTTTACCAATTGCGCCGTTGGCGTCGTGAGGGCGGCCTGAAACCTAAGAAACCGAAAAATTTACCAGTGCCACCGACGCTGGATTTTGCTGGAGATAACAATCGCGATGGCTAATTTGGCTGCACTATTAAAATTGCCGAAAAATTTACAAGGAACTCAGTGGCAAATCCTCGCAGGACCTGTGTTGATTTTACTGATCTTGTCGATGATGGTTTTGCCATTGCCGGCATTTTTGCTCGACTTATTATTCACCTTTAACATTGCACTTTCTATTATGGTGCTGTTAGTGGCGATGTTTACCAAACGCACACTGGATTTTGCAGCATTTCCTACCATTTTGCTGTTCGCAACGTTGTTACGTCTTTCTTTGAATATTGCCTCAACGCGAATTATTTTACTCGATGGTCATACTGGACCTGATGCGGCGGGACGAGTGGTTGAAGCGTTTGGTCATTTCCTTGTTGGCGGTAACTTTGCCATCGGTATTGTCGTTTTCATTATTTTAGTTTTGATTAACTTCATGGTCATCACCAAAGGTGCGGGACGTATCGCGGAAGTGGGGGCACGTTTTGTTCTTGATGGAATGCCGGGTAAACAGATGGCAATTGATGCTGACTTAAATGCCGGAATTATCAATGACGATGAAGCGAAAAAACGCCGAGCAGAAGTGACCCAAGAGGCTGATTTTTACGGTTCAATGGATGGTGCGAGTAAATTCGTCCGTGGGGATGCCGTCGCCGGTATCATGATCATGGTCATTAACGTCATTGGTGGTCTAATCATTGGTGTGGGTCAGCACCATATGAGCCTTGGTGATGCGACGAGTGCGTATACCTTATTAACTATCGGTGATGGTCTGGTCGCACAAATTCCAGCCTTGATCATTTCGACCGCGGCGGGGGTTATTGTGACTCGCGTGGCAACGGATGAAGATGTTGGTGAGCAGATGGTGACCCAACTGTTCAATAACCCGAGAGTCATGTGGCTCAGTGCTGGGGTATTGGGGCTGATTGGTCTTATTCCGGGTATGCCAAACTTTGTATTCCTACTGTTTACTGCGGCATTGGCTGCATTAGGATGGTATTTGGTTAAGCGCTCTCGTAGCCCTGAAAAAGCCATGGATGACAGTCAAGCTCAGCATTTCCAAGAAGCAAACAAAGTTGTCGAAGCCACATGGGATGATGTACAGCTGGAAGATTTGTTGGCAATGGAAGTCGGTTATCGTTTAATTCCTTTGGTTGATAATGATCAGCAAGGCGAGTTATTAGGTCGTCTGCGTGGACTCCGTAAAAAGTTTGCTCAAGAAGTGGGTTATTTACCGCCAGTGGTACATATTTGCGATAACTTAGAACTTTCTCCATGTGAATACCGAATCCTGATAAAAGGAGCTGAGGTTGGGCGTGGCGAAGCGCAACCTGGACGAAATTTAGCGATAGATCCAGGTAATGCGGCAGGAACACTACAAGGTGATGTGACCAAGGAACCTGCATTTGGCTTGCCTGCGGTATGGATTGATGATGATTTACGCGAACAAGCTCAGATCCAAGGCTATACTGTGGTGTCTGCAAGTACGGCAGTTGCGACGCACTTTAATCAAATCTTACTGCAATATTCAAGCACTCTCTTTGGTCGCCAAGAAGCACAGATGTTGTTTGACCGCGTGAAAAAAGAGATGCCGAAATTGGCAGACGATCTGATTCCAGACACGATTTCACTCACTATTTTGCACCGCGTGTTACAAAACCTCTTAATGGAAGATGTGGTGATCCGTGATATGCGCACCATCATTGAAACTCTGGCTGAAATGGCAGGGGAAAATGGTGAGCAGAAAGACACTGATTACCTGACATCTCAGGTACGTATTGCACTGGGACGAGCGATTACACAGCAATGGTTTGGTAGTGCAGAAGAAATTCAAGTCATTGGTTTGGATGCTAAGTTAGAGCAAATCTTGCTACAAGCCGCGAAGAATGGTGGTGGTTTGGAGCCAAACCTAGCTCAGTTTATTCAGACACAAGCGGAAGAGGCAGTGGCGCATCAAGAAGCCATGGGGGCACCGACGGTGCTGTTAGTGAACCATACATTACGATTAATTCTATCTCGCTTCTTGCGCCGTAGCTTGCCACAGTTAGTGGTTATGTCGAACTTAGAGATGACGGATCACCGTAAAATTAGAATGACATCGATGATCAGTGGCTCATAAACACTCGACTGATTGCGAGTCGATTAGGTATTAATAAGCATCACAATAGGCAGTTTAGTGAGATTAGCGTTATAGCGCTTCACTAACTGCCTATTTTTTTGTTTGTCAGTTTTAGATAAAAGAGACTCAATAAGCATTTAATAAATGTACATTGAATCATAAGGAATGGCTTCAAATCTCGCTAAGGTAAATTTAGAGGCATTGAGGGCAATGACGGTAACTATTTATGATGAATAAATTGATGGTGAACACATTGAAGAAATGACGCAAATAGGCTCAAGAATGAGAAAGATAGGGCGGATAGAGAGTGAAGTTGGAGCAAAGTAAGAAAGACAAAATTTAATCAATCAAAAAGCTCTGATTATTTAATCAGATAAGTCAATAAGGGGCGAGGGAATAAGCTTTGAGGGCATCTAAATAGAAATTTTCTTCCCTAACGCAGGACGTTTAGATTCTAAGCCATCAGCACCGTAAGTTGATTGATTATTATGCTTTTTCACAAAATTTAAGCGCTGTGTATTGAGCTCAATGTGCAGCTGTAGCATTTGGTGATTACGGTAGTTTAAATCCTTTAACATGGTCGTTAAATGTTTAATCGCATCCCAAGTGTGGCTAAGTGCTGGATTACCTTCATACGGCGCGGTGATTTGCGCTTGCTCTTCAAGTTGCAAACGGTGATTTTCAGCATGACCAATAGCAGCAACTAAAAAACGCTTTTGCTCCGTCGTTTCCTGAAATGGGGAAGGAGGAACACGATGGTAACCTAAAAGTAGCTCTTCATTTTTCATCACGATTTCCAGTGACTGCAAATGGCCAAGTTGTTGTTCTAGCAATAATAATAATTCGTCGTTCATAGTCGTTCAGTTTATTTCATTGAAAGCATGCATTCGTGCGCATCACGTAAAATGCCATCAGCAATTTTACCTGCATCCATAGTTAGAGTGCCGTCTTTGATGGCTTGCTTAATTTTTTCAACCTTAGCGACATCAATGTCAGAAGCTTGGGGTTGCAGTAATTTTTTTTGTAATTCACTCGGTGCGAAAGTACTCTCTTTGACCGTCTCGTTAGCGGAGACTTTTTTCTCACGCACTAGCGCAGCGGTTTCCTGTGGGTCACGAGTGGTTACCTGAGTCAAGGCAGAGATTGCAGATGTTTGCTCAATAGCCATAGTATTTTTCCTGTTCCCGATATTTTTGATATAGAGAGTTATCGGCAGAGATTAATGAACCTTTAATATTCGGTTCGATTTCAAATTACCAGTGATGTAAGTTATTTCACTTAATTATCTGAATAAACCCTAATAATTAACTGTGTACTCAACTACTTCAGACGAATTACAAAAATTATACCTGTAATTCGTTGTAAAAACAGAAATTTATCATGCAGTAACTTAATGATTTAACGTAAATTAAGTTAGTTTAGCGCAACGTGCACACTGCCATTCTCTTGCGCTTCACCATTCACCACTTGTCCGTTGATGAGTCGAACTCGAATGTTCTCGCCAATGACGGCATTATTGATAGCTCGACCTTCATATTTCACAGAGAAATTATCCCCTGTGGCGAACACATAGACTGTTTGACCTGCCTTGATTGCCCAAGGGCGTCTGACCATTGAGTTGGTAAATGTCTGTCCTGCTGTGATATTGCGAAGCGCTAATGTCCCGCGAAGTGCCATCTTATCGGTGGATGCACCAGACGGTAATTGATGGATAAGCCCTTTTTTTGTGCCAATATCCACAAACTCAATGGTTTCGCCACGTTGAATATTGCGAGTAGCAACATAGTATTGCCCTGTTACATTGACGGTAAGCTGTAAGTACTGTTTTTTCTTACCACATTGTACTGGCAATGAAACATTACCCATATTACGTCCCCCACTAGGTAAGCCAATTTGTGGTTTATCACAATTTGGCCATTTATCGATGGGGGTTTTTATTTCAATGGAAACGTTATTTTGTTTACCATGAATTTTACGAAAATACTGGTCAATATCCTGAGGAAGAGAGGCTTGTACAGAAAATGAAAATAGATTTAATATACTGATAATTAGAATATATTTAATTGAAAAAAACGTGTTTCTCATTCCGTTCCCTCTCTCATTCCATATCTTTTCATCCTTGAAGTTTACCTATCTCATCAATAATGAATGAGGCAAATAGGTCAATTATTTTGCCTTTATCCCGCCATTAGATTTTTTCTCTGGCAGCTAATATGAGCATCGAATTTTTGTATTTACAGAATCTGCAATTAAAAAATTCTTAATTTTTGCTCGAGCCAATTAAGAATTAACTGAAATCCATTGAGGAAACCATGATTGATAAATTAGATGCCACCTTTGCTTTTCAGCAACGGGCTTTGTCCATAAGAGAAGCAAGGCAGACTGTTTTGGCTTCTAACATTGCTAATGCGGATACGCCAGGCTACCAAGCGCGCGATATTGATTTTAATCGTCAGCTGCAACAAGCGATGGATAAAGGTGTGGTGAAAGGAAAAGGTATTTCTCTGGCTGTAACAGCCAAAGGGCATATCGAAGGTCATGATATGAAACCAGCTGCTTTGGATCTGAAATATCGGGTGCCTTATCAAACTTCAATGGATGGAAACACTGTTGATATGGATGTGGAACGCAGCCAATTTGCTGACAATACATTGAAATATCAAGCCGATCTTACATTCATCAATAGCCAAGTCAAAAGTATGTTGGCCGTTCTACAACAAGGGTAAGGGTTATGGGTCTACTCAGTATTTTTGATATCTCCTCTTCTGCATTAACGGCGCAATCTCAGCGTTTAAACGTGAGCGCCAGTAATATGGCGAACGCGGAAAGTGTGGTGGGTCCTGATGGCGAACCGTACCGCGCAAAGCAAGTCGTTTTCCAAATGGCGCCACAAGGTCGCAACCAAGTTGGTGGTGTTCGTGTGAGTGAGTTAATCGACGATCCTGCTCCTCCGCGTATGGAATATAAACCTGGACACCCTCTGGCAGATGAAAAGGGTTATGTGAAGATGCCTAACGTCGATACCGTGGGTGAAATGATCAACACCATTTCAGCATCGCGTAGCTACCAAGCTAACTTAGAAGTCATGAATACAGCGAAAACATTGCTACAGAAAACCTTAACGCTAGGTCAGTAACGGAGAAGCGAAATGGGGATCTCTGCCTCAATGAATGATTCTTTGGATAACTCGGTAGCAGGACCTGCTGCCGCGGCAAGTAATGTTCCAAAGAAAAGTCAAAGTGATGATATGCGTGACACATTTTTGAAAATGATCGTCACACAGATGCAGAACCAAGACCCAACCAAACCGATGGATAATGCGGATTTAACGGGGCAACTGGCTCAAATCGCGACGCTTGAGAGCATGAATAAACTCAGCGATAGCGTGACCGGAATTTCGCAACAAATCGGGTCTGGGCAATCATTACAAGCAACGCAGCTTGTGGGGAAAGGGGTACTTATCCCGCGTAACGAAATTATTCTCGCCCCACTGAAAAAAGAGAGTAATGGCGAAAATAGCAATGTGGCTAAGCCTGCTAACCCGTTACCTGATGATGTTATTAGCGCGAATAGCCCATCCAACTTTGGGCTGAGTAATTTTGGCGCGACAGACGGTAATGAAGGCGGTGAAGGCACCGAAGAGCCACAAACTGATTATATTTCATCGCCATTTGGCTTCTTCTTACCGAAGATGGCAGATAGCGTTGAAATCACCATTCGAGACAAAAACCGCACCGTTATTCGTACCATCACCTATGACTCAGAAGTCAAACCCGATATCTACGATATGGCATGGGATGGACGTGATAACAACGGCAATGTGGTTGCTGACCCGAAAGGTAAATATTTCTTTGATGTGAAAGCCGTCAGGATGGGGTCTGAAATTGAGGTCACCAAACTCGGCTATACCCGTGTCAATGGTGTCACACCTGGCTCAGATGCACCATTACTGGATGTTGGAATAGGGCAAAGTGTGCCACTCAGCAGCATCTTTAAAGTGTATCCCGCATCTTAATTTTATTCCCCAAACACTTATGGAGAAAATATGTCTTTTTCACAAGCAGTCAGTGGCTTAAATGCAGCATCAGCGGGGCTAGACTCGATTGGTAACAACATTGCCAACTCCGCAACTAACGGTTTTAAAGGGGCGACAACATCATTTGCTGATATGTTTGCTGGCTCCGGTGTTGGGCTAGGTGTTAACGTCGCCGCCGTCACCCAAAACTTCAAAGATGGTCCCATTACCCGTACCGATAGAGCGACAGACGTTGCTATTTCGGGGAACGGTTTTTTCCGTGTTCAAGATCAGAATGGTGATGTTTATTACAGCCGTGATGGTCAATTTCTGCGCGACAAAAGCGGTAACTTAGTGAACAACCAAGGCATGGTGGTGACCGGTTACCCTGCGAGCGTGGATGATAAAGGTAACGTCACTGTACAAAGTGGCGGTGTTCCGGGTGGCATGAATATCCCAACGGATATGATGGATGCGAAACAATCAGATTTAGCAAAACTCACCATCAACCTGAACTCAGAAGATAAAGTTAAAGCAAAAGCGTTTGATCCAAACAACCCAGACGATATCGCAACCTATAACTTCAGTACCACCATGACTGCCTATGACAGCCAAGGTAATACCCATGAAATTTCTGTCTATTTTGTGAAAAAAGACGATAACAAGTGGGAAGTACATGCGAAAGATGCAAGTGAAACCGTCGCGAAAAAACTGGGTGAATTAGAGTTTGACGGTAACGGTAAGTTAATGACCGAAAAAGTTGTCAAAGGTCCAAACCCAGGCGATCCAGATACAACGGTTCAATTACCAACAACATTTGATTTCCCATTCAAAGGTTTAAATGGTGCCAATGATGGAACACTAAAAGTTGATTTGGGTAAAACTCGTCAACAAAAAGTCAGTGAGTCTTCTGTCAGCGCTATCGATGTGAATGGCTACCCAGCGGGTGAATACACCACGTTCAAAATCGAAGATAACGGTTTGATCGTTGCGAACTACTCCAACCAACAAAAACGTGTCGTAGGGCAAATTGCCTTATCCGCATTTGCGAACCCGAATGGTTTAGTTTCTCAAGGCGGTAACGTGTGGGCAGCATCTAACGCGTCCGGTAACCCAATGGACGGCGTCCCCGGCGTGGGTCAGTTCGGTAAATTAACCAGTGGTGCACTGGAGTCGTCAAACGTGGACATGAGCCAAGAGCTGATCAGCATGATTGTTATGCAGCGTAACTATCAGTCCAACGCCCAAACCATTAAGACTCAAGACCAGATGTTACAAACACTGGTTAACTTACGTTAATCCTAGAGGCTGGCGATGGATCATGTCATTTATACCGCAATGGGCGGGGCGCGTCATGCGCTTGAAAACCAAAGTATTGTGTCGAATAACATAGCTAATGTTTCCACCGCGGGTTTTAAAGCTCAGCTGTCGGCAATGCGTGCTGTGCCTATTCATGGTGATACTGAGCAGACGCGTACACTGGTCGTCGCATCAACACCCGGCGCGGATATGAGCCAAGGTCAACTGAACTATACCGGTCGACCAATGGATGTTGCGTTGAATGATAAACACTTCTTGGCTGTTGCATTAGGTGATGGCACAGAAGCGTATACCCGTAACGGTAACATTCAAATTTCGCCAGACGGTGAATTAATGATTGGTGAGCGAGTTTTGCAAGGTGATGGCGGTGCTATTAACGTGCCACCGAATGCGGAATTAACTATCGGTAACGATGGAACCATTACTGCCTTGCTGGCAACGGATCCCCCAACGATGTTGGGGCAGATTGGTCGCCTCAAAGTGGTTGAAGCGCAGGCACAGGATTTAGTGCGTGGTGAAGATGGATTATTCCATTTATCACCGCAGGCGCAAGCGGCGAACGGTAATGGGTTACCCATGAGTGAGCGTGCCATTGTGACTTCTGGGGTGATTGAAGGCAGTAACGTCAATGCCGCAGAAGCCATGGTATCCATGATTGCCAATGCTCGCCATTTTGAAATGCAAATGAAAGTGATCCGCAGCGCAGATGAAAATGCGCAGCGTGCTAATCAACTACTCACTATCAGCTAATTGTTAGTAAGGAATTACTATGATCCGTTCTTTATGGATTGCCAAAACGGGGCTTGATGCTCAACAAACCAACCTTGACGTTATTTCTAACAACTTGGCGAACGTCAGTACTAATGGGTTTAAACGTCAGCGCGCAGTATTCGAAGATTTACTGTATCAAAACATCCGTCAACCGGGTGCGATGAGTTCAGAGCAAACGTCATTACCGTCAGGCTTACAAATGGGTACGGGTGCGCGTCCTGTGGCGACTGTTCGTATTCATAGCCAAGGTAACTTGAATAAAACGGGCACCACGACAGATATCGCGATTAAAGGTCAGGGTTTTTTACACGTTCAGATGCCAGATGGTACTGATGCCTATACTCGTGATGGTGCGTTGCAGCGTAACCAAGATGGTCAGTTAGTGACATCAAGTGGTTATCAAGTCGTACCAGCAATCATGATCCCTGAAAACGCCAACAGCCTGAGCATTGCGCGTGATGGTACGGTCTCTGTGACAGTGTATGGTGATAACCAGCCACAGCAAATCGGTCAAATAACGTTAACCACGTTTATTAACGATGCTGGCTTAGAAAGTATGGGTGAAAACCTGTACATGGAAACCGCAAGTTCTGGCGCACCGAATGAAAGTGCGCCGGGAACTAACGGCGCAGGGCTGCTGTATCAAGGTATGTTAGAAACCTCAAACGTTAACGTTGCCGAAGAGTTGGTGAACATGATCCAAACTCAGCGTGCATATGAAATTAACAGCAAAGCGGTTTCTGCATCTGACCAAATGCTGCAACGTCTGACACAGCTGTAAGTAAGGATGACCGCTTATGGAAAAATCTATAAGCGGTTTTTCGTGATGACAAAGGGTATCCAGTAGCAAAAGAGTAGCATGATGATTGAAAACGGTATTGTTCCTAAGCAGAGAAAAACAGTGTTACAGACCACAAAATCCGTCTGTTTGATCGCCACTGTGGCGGTCACATTAAATGGCTGTGCACATATTAAGCCTCGCCCGCTGGTGGACACGCAAACCAGTGCAGTACCTACTGCACCCACAGCCCCAGCCCCTAATGGTGCCATTTTTCAGAGTGCTCAACCTGCTTACTATGGCTACCAGCCGCTATTTGAAGACAGAAGACCGCGTAATGTCGGGGATATCTTAACGATCAACCTGCAAGAGAACGTCAGCGCGAGTAAAAACTCATCGGCAAATGCAAACCGCAGCGGAAAAACCGGTTTCTTGGCAGCAATTCTGCCTGGGTTTATGCAAGGTTGGTTAGGCGGGAGTAACACTGAGATTGATGTGAAAGGGAACAGCGACTTTAACGGGAAAGGTGGCGCAAACGCTAACAATACCTTTAAAGGCACAATCACTGTGACCGTTGACCAATTATTGGCAAATGGCAATTTGCACGTAGTGGGTGAAAAACGTATTGCGATTAATCAGGGAACAGAATCTATTCGATTCTCTGGCGTGGTGAATCCACGCACGATTGGTGCCGATAACAATGTCAGCTCCACTCAAGTGGCTGATGCTCGGATTGAATACGTTGGTGATGGCTATATCAACGAGTCCCAAACGATGGGGTGGCTACAGCGCTTTTTCTTAAATGTATCCCCTTACTAAGTGAACATCCGTTAGCTAATAGCCGAGAAAATTCAATGAAAAACAAATTATTCGTTCTCATTTCATTTGTTTGCCTTTTCGGGAGCCTGTTTGTTGCTCCTGCCTATAGCGAGCGAATTAAAGATCTGACTACTGTGCAAGGGGTCAGAGATAACCCCTTAATAGGATATGGTTTAGTTGTGGGTTTGGATGGTACGGGTGACCAAACCATGCAGACGCCATTCACCACGCAAAGTTTAAATAACATGCTGTCCCAAATGGGGATTACGGTTCCAGCGGGGACCAACATGCAGTTGAAAAACGTTGCCGCGGTAATGGTGACCGCGAAAATGCCACCATTTGGTCGTTCTGGTCAATCAGTGGATGTGGTGGTTTCTTCGATGGGGAATGCAAAAAGCTTACGCGGCGGAACCTTGTTGATGACCCCGTTAAAAGGGGTTGATGGGCAGATTTACGCCATGGCACAAGGTAACGTGTTGGTTGGTGGTGCGGGGGCAAGTGCCGGCGGTAGCAGTGTCAAAGTTAACCAGTTGAATGGTGGTCGTATTACTGATGGTGCGATGATTGAACGCGAACTCCCAAATAGCTTTGGTCAAAGTGGGGCTATCAACCTGCAACTCAACGAGGACAGTTTTGCTTTAGCGCAAGATATTTCAGATGCGATTAACCGCTTGGGTGGAATGGGATCTGCGCGTGCATTAGATTCCCGTACTGTTCAATTATTAGTGCCAGCAAATAATACAGATCAAGTGCGCTTTTTATCACGAGTACAAGAGCTCAATGTCCGCACACCAATGGCTGAAGCCAAAGTTATTCTGAATTCACGTACAGGCTCTGTAGTCATTAATCGCAGTGTGACATTAGACAGCTGTGCAGTTGCGCACGGCAGTTTAGCGGTGACGGTTGAGCGTCAAACGCAAGTTAACCAACCGGATACTCCATTTGCGGGCGGGCAAACTGTGGTCACGCGTAACACGAATATTGGTGTGAAAGAGCAAGGTGGCGCACTTCAAAAAGTGAATGCCAGTGTTCAGCTTAACCAAGTGATCCAAGCGCTCAATACGTTAGGCGCCACGCCAACAGACCTAATGTCTATCCTGCAAGCGATGGAAAGCGCGGGTTGTTTACGTGCGAAATTGGAGATCATCTAATGAGTGATATGCAGTTATTACAAGGGGCTGCGTATGATGTTCAGTCGTTAACCAGTTTAAAAGGCGAATTAAACAAATCGCCAGAACAAGGGCTGCGTCAAGTGACGCAGCAGCTTGAGGCGACATTTGTGGAAATGATGCTCAAAAGTATGCGCTCTGCTTTACCACAAGACGGCATGTTCTCGAGTGATCAAACGCGCATGATGACCAGCATGTATGACCAACAAATTGCCCAAGACCTCGCTCAAAAAGGACTGGGATTTGGGGAGATGATGTATCAGCAACTGACGCGTGATCAGGCACCCAACTCGCCGGCACAAGGCGCGTTTATGCCACTTAACGAACAAGATTTGCAATCATTGCCACCTTTCGCCCTAGAACAAATGGTGC
Organism: Providencia sp. PROV209; assembly: GCF_028479485.1. Classification (NCBI taxonomy): domain Bacteria; kingdom Pseudomonadati; phylum Pseudomonadota; class Gammaproteobacteria; order Enterobacterales; family Morganellaceae; genus Providencia; species Providencia sp. PROV209. Next base: position 248,196 of record NZ_JAMPNR010000002.1, read on the forward strand.
GACGTTTCGCTCCTGCTATGGGGGATGCGTTAGCCTCGCCATTCCAGAAAATCAAATCCTTGTCACTGAACAGTAGCAATTTCATCAACCAATTAATTGAACCCGCTAAAAACGCCAGTGAAAAAAGTGGCATTTCGCATTTCTTGATTTTGGCACAAGCGGCACTTGAAAGTGGTTGGGGAAAACGTGAAATTTTGACCGCTGATGGAAAAACCAGCCATAACTTATTTGGTATTAAGGCGGGTAAAAATTGGCAAGGTCCCGTCACGAACATCATGACGACGGAAGTCATTAACGGCAAAACCATCAAAATGCGTGATGATTTCCGTGTGTATGCGTCTTATGAAGAGGCGATATCCGACTATATCAGCCTGTTAACGGAAAACCCGCGTTATAAAGATGTAAAACATGCGGCAACCCCTGAAATCGCTGCCCGTCGCCTTCATAAAGCAGGGTATGCAACCGACCCCGGATATTCCGATAAGTTGATCACCTTAATCAACCAAATTCGGGGTGCCGGAAGCCCTGTCAATGCCTCAGCATCACGGGCGATACAGGCTTATAACATTGACTTAAACGATATCTTCTAAAGAGTCTCAATAAATCAAAGTTTGCGCTAAACATTTACGCCAACTTTCCGATAAATGAATAAGTGAAAAAATTTTGAGTGGCTAGCGCTGAGATTGAGTCAGCCAATCAACGCGCTCAGTCCCAAGAATAGGAAAAGCTTATGCTGAACAATGTAATGAATAATGCGCTCAGTGGTGTGAACGCTGCGCAAGGCGGGTTAAGTGTTATCTCTAACAACTTAGCAAACGCTGGCGTAGGTTACTATCACCGCCAAAGTGCTGTTTTCGGGGAGAATCCCGGTACAATGACACCTAATGGTTATTTTGGTAACGGCACGTATTTCAGCCATGTTCGCCGTGAGTTTGATGAGTTCGTCAATGCGCAGTACAGCCAGTCCCGTGCACGTAGCGGCGATTATGAAGCGTATGTGAAAAACTGCAATAAAGTAGATGACTTGCTGACAAATGATATTGAAGACTTGTCCGGTAGCATTGGCAGTTTCTTTACGGCTCTAGACTCTGCGAGCAGCGATGCCAGTGATAAAACGCTGATTGATGTATTTTTAGGGCAATCTAACGCGTTAGTTTCTCAATTCAAAGAAGCTGACAGACAGCTGCAAGAGATGGAACGTGATATCAACCGCCAAATTGAAAATAAGGTGAAAGATATCAACATCTACGCAGAAAAAATTGCGGGATTAAACCAGCAAATCGCACGAGTGCGTTCTGTCAGTGGTTCAGAACCCAATGACTTATTGGACGTGCGTGATCGTTTAGTAAACGAAGTAAACTCAGTGATTGGTGTGAAAGTCATTGAGCAAAATGGCAATTATAACGTGACATTTGCCAACGGATTACCGCTGGTTACGGGCGAAAAAGCGAACCGACTGGAAGCGATACCTTCATCGAAAGATGATAGCCGTTTTAGCATTGGCTTCGTCGGTGCAAATGACCAAGTTCGTGAAATCCCAGATGAAGCTTTTAAAGGTGGAGAACTCAGTGGCGTTTTACGTTCACGTCAAGAAGTGCTCGACCCTGCGTATCAAAAAATCAATAAATTAGCGTTAGTTTTTGCGACTAAGTTTAATGAAATTCACCAAAAAGGGTTTGATTCCAATGGTGAAACGGGCAAAGACTTTTTCGCGATTGGTAAAGGCTCCGTTGTGAGCAACACCTTCAATACGGGTAAAACTGATTTTGATTTGAGCTACAGCGATGTAAGCCAGGTCACAGGTAAAAACTATGAGATGCGTTTCGATGGCGGAAAGTGGAATGTCACTCGCTTGCCTGACGGTGTTGAGGTTAAGGTTGATACCTCCACGCCTGGCTCATTGAAATTTGAAGGTATTGAGCTAAAAATCACGACAAACAACCCGAATCAAGGGGATACCTTCGTCGTTAAACCGATGAATGGCGTGATCAATAATATGCAAACGTTAGTCACAGATTCTGCGCAATTCGCAAAAGCGGGCAGCAAAGATGCCGGTCCTGGTGACAACGAAAACATCAAAGAGTTAGTTAAACTGCAAGATCAAAAACTGATTGATGGTGGTTCGACATTCTCAGACTTCTACGCCACATTGGTTAACGATGTCGGTAGTCGTACTAAGCAAGCGCAAATCGATTCTGAAACCCAAAACAAAATGACTGAAAGTTTCTACCGCCAAGAGCAAGAAATTTCAGGGGTTAACATGAATGAAGAGAGCATTCAGATGCAAAAAATCCAGCAATTCTTTAATGCCAATGCTCAGGTATTGAAGACCGTTGATGATTTATTTAATGCATTAATGCGTGCGTTCTAATTGATTAATAGCCATTGGATTTAATCAGAATTTAATAAGGATTTAAGCGATGCGTTTAAGTACGAATATGATTTTCCACCAACGCCTGCAAGATATGAATAATTCAGAGGCTCGTTGGATGGCGGCAGGTAGCCAACTCGCTTCAGGCAAGCGAGTCAATAAACCTTCGGATGATCCGCAAGCCTCATCCCAAGCTGTGCGTATTAACCAATCTGAAAACCGCAATCAGCAGTATGTCACTAGCCGTGGTTTTGCGAAAACGGGTATGACGCTGCAAATGAGCATTTTGACTCAGATGACGGATGTGACGACGCAGATCGATACCTCCATTATCCAAGCATCTAACCAAGGTGCGCTGAGTGATAAAGATAGAAATACATTAGCGGATCAGATTACTGGCTTAAAGGAGCAGCTGGTTGCGTTAGGCAACTCTACAGATGGTAACGGTCGCTATATTTTTGCAGGTTTTAAATCTGACAAAGCGCCATTTGAAATCGATGCGGATGGTGAAGTGCTGTACCACGGTGGTGACAAGCCAATCACTCAGAACGTAGCCAGTGATCGTGAAATGACCACCTATTTTACCGGTGCCCAAGTGTTTGAAACAGATGGCGCAGGTATGGTGAATGTGTTTAAAGCGCTAAATGAAGGTATTAAAGCGCTACGTATTCCACAAGAGAATGCACCACAGGCGGATTTAGACAAAGCGCAAGCAGGTATGGAGACTGCAAACCGTGGGATCAAAGCGGCATTGGACCAAATCTCCAATATCGAAGCGAAACAAGGTTTACAGTTGCAAGAGATTGATAAACTCGATTTCTTAGCGGATACACGCACAATTCAGAACGAAACCCGTAAGACTGAGTTGTTACAGACTAACTGGACTGGTGCAACGACGGATTACTATAAAGAGAAGGCAATGTTCCAAGCTTCTCAAGATATTTTTAAAGATCTCAACAGTATGTCGTTATTTGGCGGACGTTAATTGATTTTTACCGCACCCTTTGGCAGTGGCATGTGTACAGGGTGCGGATTTTTCATTCTTCTCGTTATGTTCGTGCTATTTCTTCCTCGTTATTTTCTCGCCCAATCTCTTTAGTGTTTTACTTTTAAATATTCATATTCCAATTCATATCTTCGCTTTCCTCTTTAGAGATAACTGAATTTGACCTTTGCTTTTTGTTTTTAATAAAAGGCAGTTGGGCACGTTGATTCATCGTGGCGATTTTCGTTATCACTGACCTGTGAGAGTTCACTGCCGCATAGGCAGCGTAGAAAAAAATAATAGATTGGAGCGCACCATGCAGTACGAAATTATGATTAAGATCCTGTGTATGACCTTAATCTTCAAAGTGACAAAATTATCGGGCTCACTCAAACCCACAAGTTAAATATCAGGGATAACTGCTCAAACGCTTGATGGATCAGGCGTTCTGTATAGCGTGGAAGGATAGAAATAATCAGACCTAACATGCTGATACCAATCGTTAATGTTAGGGGGAAACCGACCACAAACACAGATAGCTGAGGAGTCATTCGGTTAAGAATGCCGAGCGAAAGGTTCAGAATTAAAAACAGTGTGATAAAGGGCAAGGCGAGCATCAACCCATTGATAAAAATCGTATTCGCAAACTGCAAAAAGATCCAAAAACCATCGCGATGGAGTGGCGTAGTTTGAATGGGAAGCAGCTCAAATGAGTTAGTCAGAATATAAATCAGCCATAAATGCCCATCGAATGATAAAAACAGAAGTAATGTGATTAAGTTTAAAATCCGTCCGAGGATAGGCATGTTGGGACCCCCTGTGGGGTCAAAGAACGTCGCGAATGATAAGCCCATTTGCAAACCAATCACTTCCCCTGCGTGTCGCACGGCAGCAAATGCCATTTGCATAGTCAATCCCATGGCGGCGCCGATCACGATTTGTTGAACGGTCACCCACAATCCCATCGCCGAAAATAATGGGATTGTTGTTATAGGCAACTGCGGAGAAATCACTAATACGGTAAAAAAGGCGAGGGCGATGCGAACTTTGCTGATAGCCTGTTTTTCGTTGAAAAATGGGGCTGTTCCGAATAACGCCAAAAAGCGTACAAAAGGATAGAAGCCTTGGCTCAACCACAGGGTTAATGTTTCACTGGTGATGGTTAACATTATTAGCCAATAATAAACGGTAAATTGCTAAATAACGTTCGGATGTAGTCAGTTAGCAAATTAAGCATCCATGGACCTGCGATAATCAAGACAGAAATTACCGATAAAATCTTTGGAATAAATGACAAGGTCATTTCGTTCACTTGGGTTGCCGCTTGAAGCAAGCTAATAATTAAGCCCGCTGCCAGCGCCGCTAACAATAAAGGCGCTGCCAACATTAAGGCAATTTTCATTGCCTCGGTTCCCATTGCCATTACAGATTCTGGTGTCATGTGAGTCCCTAATTAAAAAAGCTCTGAGAAAGAGAACCTAGCAACAATTGCCAGCCATCAACCAACACAAATAACATTAATTTAAATGGCAACGAAACTGTTGCGGGTGGCACCATCATCATACCCAGCGCCATCAATACACTGGCCACCACGAGGTCGATAATTAAAAATGGGATAAAGATAGTGAAACCAATTTGGAACGCTGTTTTTAGTTCACTGGTAATAAACGCGGGAATTAAAATCCGCATAGGAACATCTTTGGCTTCTTGAATATCACCCACTTTGGCGATGCGAGCAAACAGCGCTAAATCGGATTCACGGGTTTGCCCTAGCATAAAGGTGCGCAGTGGTGCGGTGCCTTTTTCCAATGCCGTTTCTAGGCTAATTTTATCTTCGCTAAAGGGTTGATATGCTTCGCGATAAACTTGGTCTGCAACGGGTGACATGACAAAAAATGTCAGGAATAGCGCTAAACCTAATAAGACTTGGTTGGGGGGGGCAGACGGTGTCCCGAGGGCATTACGCAATAACCCTAATACGATGATGATGCGCGTAAAGCTGGTCATCATCAGTAGCATTGCCGGAATAAAACCCAGCAGGGTTAAAAACAGTAAAGTTTGAACCGGCAACGACCAAGACTGACCGCCATCGGCTAATGTATGGCTGATCACCGCAGGTAATGCCGCGGAGGCTGATTGTGGTAAAGCAAGTAACAGGGCGCTGATAATGGCAGCGGGTTTTAACAGTGACATGTGCGCTTCCGGCTACTGTTTTTCAGGTACCGCGGCATTAGCGGCATCCTGTTTTTTCTTGAAAATCGACTGAAACGTTAACGGCTCAGAGGCAAAGTTCACCACGTCGTTTTCCTGTGGTGCAGGGTATTGATGCAGCAAATTCACAGATTGTGATGTGACACCCAGGACTAAATATTCGTCATTCACTTCAACCACAACGACGCGTTCTTTGCCACCTAAGGTACAGCGACCTTTAACATTAATCAGTTGCTGTTTAGCAAGTGGATTGCGTCCAAAACCGAATGTTTTAAACAACCACGCACCTAGCAGGATAAGTAATATTATCCCGCCAAGTGCGCCTGATATCTGCGCTAAGCTATCATTTTGATTGATAGCTTGTGCTGAATTACCCTCGCTGCTCACTGTGCTTGTCAAAAAGGGTTTTTGAGTATGCGCCGAATCAATCTGAGTCGGTTGTGTTTGCGAGGATAGCGCCGTTTCGTCAGACATTTTATCGGCTCAGGCGGCGCATACGTTCAGAAGGCGTAATGATGTCAGTGATACGAATACCGTAATTATCAGAGACTACCACCACTTCGCCTTGCGCAATTAAATAGCCGTTAATCAGAATATCCAAAGGCTCACCCGCTAAGCCATCTAAAGAAACCACAGAACCTTGAGATAGGCTCAACAGTTTTTTGATGGTCATTTTGGTGCGACCCAGTTCTACTGACAGACGGACGGGAATATCCATAATCATGTCAACGTCAGATAACTGATTTAACGGGTTTTGTCCGTCTAAACTATCGAAATTTTGCATACCTGCGGAGGCGGATTCCGCTTGTTTTTGCTGTTCCAGCGCCTCAGCCCACAGATCCTCTTCATTGTGGTTGGTTGATGCATCAAGAGAATTCTTCGCCTCACTCATTGGTACTTTCCTCATCTAGAGTGTTTAAAACAGGATTAATCAAATGTTCCACACGCAGCGCATACTGACCGTTTTGGGTGCCGTATTGACTGGTTAATACTGGCACGCCATCAACATTGACGATAAGACGATCAGGTTTCTCGATAGGGAGTACATCCCCTTTTTGCAGTTGCAGTAAGCGAGAAATACGCAGCGGGATATCAACCAAATTGGCAATCAGTTCAAGTTCTGAACGTTTTACTTGCGTGACTAAATTGGTTACCCACGCTTCATTTTCTTGATGCCCTTGCTCCATTGGTGGGTTGGTTAAACGCTCACGTAATGGCTCAATCATGGCAATCGGAATACAGATACTAAATTCACCGACGGTGTTACCAATTTCAACGAGGAATGGTGTGGTAACCACGATATCGTTCGGGGATGTGGTGATATTGGTGAATTTCACTTGGATTTCGGAACGTACATATTCCACTTCAACATCAGCAATCGGCTTCCATGCATCACGGTAAGCGCCTAATGCTAGTTTCAACATACGGTTAATAATACGTTGTTCGGTGTTGGTAAACTCTTTCCCTTCTGAGCGCACGGGGAATCGCCCATCTCCCCCAAATAGGTTATCGACGGCGATATACACTAACGCAGGTTCGAAAGTGAACAGTGCCGTACCGCGTAGCGGCGGCATATGGATCAAGTTCAGGTTAGTTGGAACTGGCAAGTTACGCGCAAATTCATGATAAGGTTCGATTTTAATCGCGCCAACCGTAATGTCAGGGCTACGGCGCAACATGTTAAATAACCCCATACGGAATTGGCGGGCAAAACGCTCATTAATAATTTCCAAGGATTGCATACGTTCGCGAAATACCCGACGTTGGGTATTCGGGTCATAAGGGCGAACGTTGTCTTTGCCTTGGATATCCGGTGACGGCTGGTCGCTTGATGGCGCGTCATCATTAAGCAGCGCATCAATTTCAGCCTGAGATAAAATATTATCGCTCATGGGTCTTACCGCAGAATAAAAGTAGTAAATAATACGTCGGAAATATCCTGATCAGTGTCCCCTGGGATCAGGGTAGGGGTGAGAGTCCCCTTAATATCTTTCATTAATTGCAACTTACCCTCGTGAGTGCTCATGTTCTTAGCTTGCTGTTCTGACAGCAATAACAGTAAACGGCTACGCACTTCAGGCAGATATTCATGCAGTTGCTTACGCGATTTTTCATTCGCTAGACGTAAGGTAATATGGATGTAAAGCACGCGATCAGCCGCGTTGTTTAACCCAGGAAGGTTAACGGTAAAAGGCTCTAACTCCATAAAGATAGGTTGAGGCATATTTGGGCGTTTTTCTTCCCCGTTGGTTGTATCCAACGCCTCTTGTTTTGTCATCCACCAGCTATAACCACCAAAACCTGCACCGGCTAAGGCGATGAGGGCAAACAGCAGAATTAACCCTTTGTTCGAACGTTTAGATTCATTGCGTGAAGACGACATGTTGCAAAATTCCTGTTGTAAATGCCAAACCCATACGGAGTTTTATACTTTATGATCTCTAGCATTATCCCTAGATTGGGAAGAGTTAAAGGAGTGAAAAACGAAACAAAAAGGCGGTAACTCGACGCTTTAGATCTAAAATTACCACCATTAGATTATTTCTTAGGCAAAGGTGTTAATCCCACCTTGGTGGGTTGGCAATTTAACTCCACTCATGCTGGCATGGGATTCACTGATCCCAACGACACCCATCGAAGGATGAGTGGGTTGAATTTGCCCATCATGCTGGCGTGATTGTTGGTCTGAGCCGGATTGACCACTAAAGCTATCTTGACCAACAGAACCTTGTGCTAAATGAATGCCACTTTCCTGTAAGGCACTTCTTAGCACGGGCATCATACTTTCCATGGCAGCACGAACATGGCTGTGTGGTGAAACGAAGTGCATCACCGCTTGGTTATCTTCAATACGCAAATGCACATTGAGGGAACCTAACTCTTCAGGGTGTAAGCGAATTTGTGCTTGAGAAACCCCTTGGCGAGAGAAAAACAGCATTTGTTGGCTAAGTTGTTGTTGCCAAGCTTCAGTGCCGAATGGTGCCGCCAAATTCATCGTTGGTGTTGGCATCGCAGGCGCTGTTGTTGGAATTGGAGTGGCAGATGGTGTCGCCATAATACCAGCCACATGGGTTACTGAAGGTGTCGCGGTGTTGTTAAATGCGCCACTTTCAGCTTGAACATTGAAAGCCCCTTTAGCGCTGTTTTGCAGATTCAGGGTATTGTCAGCCGCGGCATTGGCGATTTGTGACAGTGATTCTGTACTCGGTGTTTTTTTACCCAGTGACATCGCATCTTGATTCAGATCTTTGGTTGGGATTGCGCGTGGATTATCCAGTGCAAATAGAGCCTGATCACGACGCTCACCCACCTCTTTTTTGCCCATTAAAGGTAGTGTTAGCTCAGACTCTTCACCTGCAAGCTGCAATTGCGCACCGGCTAACGTTTTGTCATCAAAGGGGGTTACGTTGCGCGCGACATCACTTAATTGTTGCAAAGTTTGGGTAAACGGAGTGGCTGATGGTTTATCAGCATTGATTTGAGGATGAGTCGCAGCTTGAATACGTTCATCCATCGCTTGCTTTAACTGATTGACTAACGCTTGTTCGTCACTCTGTTTACCTGTGAGAAGATCTGCTTGCAGTGGTGATTGTGCGTTGAGATCACGACGGAAATTAAGCTGTGCCAACGTATTTTCTGCTTGCTGTTTTTCAATCAGCTGCGCTTCACCAGAAACAGGTTTATCTGTTGCCAATGTTTCAGGAGCAGGTTTATCTGAGGCAACAGTCGTTGCTTCAGATTGTTTTTGCTCACTGATTTGTTGATTCAATGGCGTTTCGTTCGCACTGCCATTGAGTGTTGGCGAATTTTCGCTATTTTTTTCGGGGGATTGCTGGTTTTCAAGCATCGCCTGAAACGGCAGAGCGGGTGCTTGGTTTTCATCAATTTGCTTATCCCGCGGTGATTCTTTGGCGGAATTCGCTGCTGGGGTGACCGGCAGCATATTTGCATTGACGTCCATTTATTGGGTTCTCCGTAAAGTCGCGCGTTGAGCATACTCATCCATTTGTTTTTGCTCTAAGCGATTTTGACGTTGGTTTTGCGTGTGCTCCGCACGTTGGATCAACGTATCGAATGCGTTAACTCGTTGCTGTTTTTCTTGCCAATGACGATTAGCGTCATTCACACGTTGTTCCCAGAGCGTTAACTGTTGCTGCTGTTGTTCAATAGTCAGTTCTAAAGTCACGAGAAATTGCTGGTAGTTCTGCCACTTGTCCGAGTCCATGCCTATGTTCAATGTTTGATTTAATTTCTGCCGATATTCTGACTGATAATTTTCCAACATGTGCAACTGTTCCGCCATTTGGGTATGTGTTTGGCGAACTTGAGCAAGGACTTTAGCCGCTTCCTCCGAAGCTTCTTCTGCTAAGCTCAGTAGGGTTGTTAATGCATGACTATTGGACATCACATTCCTCGTTATTCATTGGGAACAACATGAGCCAGTTGTTCACAAGCGGTTTGATAATCACAACGTTCATCAATATCTTGCTGTAAAAACTTCGACATTCTTGGGTAATACTGAATCGCCGTATCGAGCATAGGATCGCTGCCCATGGCGTAAGCACCGACGTTAATGAGATCTCGGTTACGTTGGTAGCTGGATGTTAATTGTTTAAAGCGTTGGATTTTACGGTAGTGATCCTTCTCTATCAGCTCGGTCATTGCACGGCTAATGGAGGCTTCGATATCAATGGCAGGGTAGTGCCCAGATTCAGCTAAGGAGCGTGACAAGACGATATGCCCATCTAAAATGGCTCGTGCGGAGTCAGCGATAGGATCTTGCTGGTCATCCCCTTCAGTCAGTACGGTATAAAATGCGGTAATCGACCCCCCATTTTTTCCATTCCCTGCGCGTTCGACGAGAGCGGGAAGTTTAGCAAATACCGACGGTGGATAGCCTTTGGTTGCTGGTGGTTCACCGACAGCAAGGGCAATTTCACGCTGTGCCATACTGTAGCGGGTCAGTGAATCCATGATGAGTAGAACGCTTTTGCCTTGGTCGCGAAAATATTCGGCAATACGAGTGGCATAAGATGCCCCTTGCATACGCAATAATGGAGAGACATCCGCAGGGGCAGCGACAACGACGGCACGACGTAAGCCATCAGCCCCTAAAATATTTTCAATAAAATCTTTAACTTCACGCCCACGTTCACCGATAAGCCCGACGACAATAATGTCGGCTTGAGTGAAACGCGCCATCATACCGAGCAACACACTTTTCCCAACGCCAGAACCTGCAAATAGTCCCATACGTTGACCGCGTCCCACCGTTAACAGTGAGTTAATTGCACGGACGCCGACATCGAGAATATCGTGGATGGGGGTACGTTCAAGTGGGTTGATAGACGGGGTGATCAATGGCGCACGTTGTTTGGTTTCCAACGGACCTTTGCCATCAAGCGGCGTACCTTGGGCGTCCAGTACGCGACCCAGTAGTTCATTTCCTAGCGGTAATAGTCGGCTAGTTTGCCCATCATCACCCGATGATTGAGCATAAACTCGAGCCCCGGGGGAAATGCCTTCGAGGTCAGATAACGGCATCAACAACATGCGGTTGCCGTTGAAGCCAACGACTTCACAGACAACTTCGTCGGTTCCACCATTAATAATGCGTTCGATATAACAAGTGGCACCGAGAGGCATTTTAATGCCTTCGGCTTCCATCACAAGTCCCGTTATTTTAGTCAGGCGCCCATAACGGCGCACCATGGGAATGCCTTTCATGCGTGACTCTAAGTCATCCAGTGAGGCAATCCAGCGACCTAATCTTGCGGTCATGACAAGCTCTCCGGTGCATACAGACGGCACAGTTCTTGCCAGCGAGTTGCTACCGTCATATCAATTTCACCATCTTCAGCAACAACGCGGCAGCCACCCATATGCAAGCTTGGGTCGGCCACTAAACGCCAGCCATTAAGATCTAAAAGTGAGCCTAAATGTTGCTCAATTAATGCCACGTGATTCGGGTTAACGTGCAGCTCAGGTTGGCTCGCAAAAATCGGTTTTTGCTGTAATAAATGACTAATTTCTTCTAATAATGCAGTGCCATCACATACGGTGGATTGCCCCAACACTTGCTTTGCCGCAGTCAGTGCAATTTGCAGTAACTTGGTGGTTACTACCGTATCAAAGGTATCCAGTGAATAATGAAACTCAGACAGTAATTTTTGCCATGTTTCAATCACGGGTTGCTGAATTGCGAGAGCTTGCTCACTACCTTGCTGTTCACCCGCGCGCAAACCTTCAGTGAAACCTGCTTGATATCCTTCTTTTTGACCTTTTTCAAAACCTTGTTGGAAGCCTGTTTTTTGAGCATCTTCTTTGATGTTATCCAACAAATTAATTTGTTCGAGCACTTCTTTAGGCTCTAAGCAGGGCACTTTCGGTACGCTTGGCTCAGGAACATCACCTAACGGTGGGATGGCTGATGAGTTCAGATCCCACTGATTAAGCTCCCGTAACTGCCAAGGTTGCCATTGTTGGTTATTTTTAGAGGAATTAGACATACACGTCGTCTCCACCACCGATGGCGATTTCGCCTTTCTCCATTAAGCGACGAACGATCATCAGGATAGCCTTCTGCTCGGTTTCCACTTGTGACATACGTACTGGTGCTCGAGATTCCAAATCGTCGCGGACAATTTCGGCTGCACGCGCTGCCATATTGTTGAGGAAGTGGTCGCGCAGTGCTTGGTTGCTGCCTTTGAGGGCAATAACCAGCGAGTCGGTAGACACGTCTTGCAGGATGCGCTGAATGCTGCGGTTGTCCACTTCGATGAGATTTTCGAACAGGAACATTTCGTCGATAATGCGTTGAGCCAGTTCACCATCGTAATCACGCATAGCATCGATAACGCTTTCTTCTTGCTGATTTTTCATCAGGTTGATAATTTCTGCCGCAGTTCTTATGCCACCCATTTTGCTGCGCTTGAGGTTCTGACCGTCTAGCAGGTTATTCAGAACTTCAGTCAACTCAGCTAATGCAGCCGGTTGAACACCACCGAATGTTGCGATACGCAGCATGATGTCATTACGCTGACGCTCTTCGAATAATTCTAAAACATCGGCAGCTAGGTTGCGTTTTAAGTGAACCAAAATAGTTGCGATGATCTGTGGATGCTCGTCGCGAATAATATCGGCAACCGTTTGTGGTTCCATATAGTTGAGGCTTTCGATACCCGAGGTTGTCTCTTGTTTCTCGAAAATATCTTCCAATAGACTGGCTGCGCGTTCTTCCCCAAGCGCTTTGACCAACACAGAACGCAGATAATCGTTGGTGTTGATATTTAAAGCGGCAAACTGAATTGCCGACTCTTCAAACTCAGTCAAAACTTCAGCCAGTTCGTTGTTCGAGATTTGGCGCATGTTAGACACGGCCATACTCAGCTGCTGAACTTCTTTTGGATTCAGGTGTTTAAAAACTTCCGCCGCCTGATCTTCGCCGAGAGTCATTAACATCACGGCGCTTTTTTCTGTTCCAGTTAAATTCATTGGGATTTTCCTAACCACTGACGGATAACCATTGCCACGACTTGAGGGTCTTTCTCTGCCATTTCACGAATACGCTGGCTTTGAATTTCAGCGCTAACACGTTGGCGAGTGAGACGGCGACGGGTTTTCTCGTCCATATCTTCACTAATTTCTTCTTCCACCACGAACGGCGCTTTGACTTGAGATGCATTAGCAATGGACATTTCAGCATCGATTTGCGCTTGTTGGGTTTTGCGGTATTTCACCCACTGAGGCTTGATACCAAAGCGCCACATAAACCAAGCAATCAACGCGATCAGCACAATTTTGCCGTAATCTAAAGCTTGGCTAATAACTTGTGGACTGCTCAATAACGATGGCTCTTCAATCACTGGCGTATCGTCAGTAAATAAGGAGTTTGTAATATTGATAGAGTCGCCACGTTGTGCGGAATAGCCCATGGCTTCACGCGTTAACGCATCAATTTGTTGCAGCATTTCAGGTGGTAAAGGTTTCATTTCTGGACCTTTTTCACCTTCTTGGGATTGGTAATTGACGATCACCGCAACAGACAATCGGTCTACGACACCAATTTGACGTTGAGTGTGGCTAATTTTGCGATCCACTTCGTAGTTCGTGGTTTCATCACGCTGGGTATTGAGGGTGCCATTACGGGTATTCCCTGCGGTTTTCCCATCGGTGTTTTCTTTATTACCATCGATAGGGGCGCTTGGTGCACTTACTGGTTGGTTAGATAATGCGCCCGGTACACCGCTTGGACCGCCATTACTATTTTGTAGGCTTTCGCTGTTTTGACGTGAACGGACAGCCGCGGCGTCAGGTGTTTGGTTTGGTTTATATTCTTCAGACGTTTGTTCAACTTTCGAGAAATCCATTTGCGCGGTGACTTGTGCATGGATATTGGCACGACCAACTAACGGGGACAGGATATCTTCGATTCGCTCTTTGAGATGGGCTTCCATCTCTTTGGTCATTTTGATTTGTGCGCTGTTTGCAGATTGTTGGCTGTTATCGTTGTTGGTTAGCAAGCGACCCGTTTGGTCAACAATGATTACGTTTGCGGCAGTTAAGCCCGTTACGCTGCTGGATACCATGTGGACGATGGCGCTGATTTGTCCTTCATCCAACATTCTGCCTGGTAATAAACCAACGGTGACCGATGCGGTCGGGAGTTTTTGTTCACGAACAAATAAGGTTGGTTTCGGGATCGCTAAATGCACTCGTGCGCTTTGAACTGGGCTGAGGGATTCAATAGTGCGAGACAATTCCCCTTCGAGGGCTCGTTGGTAGTTAATTTGTTCACTAAATTGGCTGATACCAAATTGTTCTTTATCAAGCAGTTCAAAACCAGTATTACCACCTTTAGGTAATCCTGACTGTGCCAGTTTTAAACGTAATTCATGGACTTTATCGGCAGGCACTAGAATAGCGCTACCGTTATCCGCGATTTGATAAGGGACGTTCATCTGGGTCAGTTGGCTGACGATGTCGCCACCATCTTTTGCACTAAGGTTACTCAGTAGCACTCGATAGTCAGGGCTACGGAACCAGAGGAGCAGGGCGACAATAATAGATATCGCAGCAGCACCGGCAATAATTAATGGTATTTTAGGGTCGGCTTTGATGCTTTCGATCAGTGAGGCAAAACCTTTTTTGGCCTCCCCCGTATCTTTAGATGCGGTACTCATAAATATTCCCTGCTATGCAAACTAAACGGATGAATATACGTTTGGTGAAACAATCTTATTTCCCTCTTCGTAACCTCATTTTTTTACGCTGCTATTATTTATTGTCTTGATGCAATCTAATGACGGAATCAGCCTATAATTTTGGTGTTATTTATCGGCTTCAAGTAAAAAACGGTGTGGTAGGGTAGGCAAACTAAAATTCGTAGTGGCAATTTTTTGCTCAATTATTGATTAATCGAGCTTAACCGAAGAGATCAGAATGACTATTCAAGCTATTGAAGGGGTTGTTTCCCAATTAAATGTTGTGGCGACCCAAGCTGCCTATAACACCAAACCCGTTGTAGAGCCTGTTGGCTTTGCCGATCATTTAGTGGCATCAGTGAACCAAATCAATGAAACCCGCGTGCAATCTGCACAAAAAGTGCAAGATTTCACCCTCGGAAAACCCGATGTTTCATTAAATGACGTGATGGTGGATATGCAAAAATCGAGTTTGAGCCTACAAATGGGTATTCAAGTACGTAACAAGCTAGTATCGGCGTATCAAGAAATTATGTCGATGCCAGTGTAATGTATTTATCTATTTGAATATTATGAATTAACTGCCTTGTCATTGCCTTTATGGGGCAGTGATGGGGCATTTCTATTCAAAATATCAATTTAGTTTACGTTATTTTCTGTCATCCTCGCTCTATCTACACCATGTGTCCATCTTTGATGATGTGTATCCCATTGTCTTGACAATGAATGCAGGGTTAGCGCCCGCGTCCATCTATTTGGGTGCATTTTTTGTTGGTCGAACTCACCTAGTTGTGCTGTATGTATCGCCTTTATTCTAATTCTCAGACTACAATTAGTTAAGATGACTAATTATACGGAGGAATGGAATGAAAACATTTGGTATCGTTCTTTTATTTCTAGGTATCGTTGTGGGTATACTTTCTTTTAACATGGATACAAGTATACCAACCGCTTATGGTGAGATAATCAATGATATAGGATTGGCATTTGATAGAAGAAATTACATTATAGGCAGTGCATGCATTGCATTATTTGGTCTTTGTATCTTCTTATTTAGTAAAAAATAACCAGTATTGACTTAGTGGGGATAAAGCACTCAGCCCATCATGGGGCTGAGTGGATAGATTTTTAGCTTGCCTCTGTTTTATGCTGTTCTTCTAAGGCTATCATGCGTTTTTCTATTGCTGATAATTTTTATTCACATTTCTGAAAATCAGCCATTCTATTATTATCACTTCTTGCTAATTTTAATATAACCATTTCGCATTCAATATGAGGTAAATAGATAATATACTAAATTAGCATTTGTTTTATAAATTCAATAATAGTGAATATTTTATGATTAATGAAATTAATAAAGAATTTGAGAATAGTGACATTAATAAAGAAAGTGATGAGGATACTACAAAAAAAGGCGTGTTCTTTATATTAAATAGTAGTGGAGAAACAATTAACTCTATTGTGGTAAGTCATTATTCTGGGCTAAAAGGAAAGAAATCAACGCAAAAAATTGATAGATTACAAAATTTGGAAATGGCTGATTCTGGTTGTGAATTCATATATAAAGTAATGTCAGGCAGTGATTCTGATTATTGGGATGTAGATTTTAAGACACCAACAGGGAAAATAATATCCTACAGAAAGAATGAATGTAACATCCGATATTGGGACAATGGTGTTGTTATTATTAATGTGATTAAAAACTTCAAATTATATATAAAATTTTCAGAATCAGGTGGCTGTCATAGTTAACTTTTTAATAAAAATTGGAGGCAAATGAACAACGTAACAGAAAAGGCACTTTCAACGGACTACACTGGGTATTTCTATGTGATGAACTGTTCTTTACAGGAACTTAAATCAGTGACTGTTACACATTCTACGGACTATCCTCATGAAATGCGTCATATTACAGCGGATTACAGTAAGATGAAGAATATGAGTACAAGTAAACAGGGATATCCATTTCCATATGAGACAGGTTTTTTATCTCACTTTGATTACTGGACTGTTGAGGTAGAAACAGCATCCGGATACAAATATAAAACTAATGACTATTTTCTTTGTAACCTAACTTACGATGATGATGGATTCGTATATATGGCTATTCTTCCTGATCTATCAGTTCATACTATGTTTTCTTATTCAACCGGATGTGTAAATCACTTAATCAATAAATTTTAAAAATAGGATTCGCTTAATGAAGAAAAAAATAGCGTTACTAACTTGCTTATTAATTTCAAGCTTTTCTATGGCAAATCAAATTAATATAAATAAAGCATTTTCAGACAATTGTAGTACGTATCTAAACAAAGAAAAAAGAATATCAACTATCACGTTAGGTGAACAAGATGTCAATAATAAAAGGGCCTTTTTCACGATAACGCTGCGAGATGGTGATGCCAATACCAAGGAGATATCTGTATTAGAATCAGTTGGCAATGATTATGGTAAGGCAATGTTCCAACTCATGAATACAGCATACCTATCAAACTCAAATATTAAAATAACTGGCTGCTTAACAAATAAAATTAGCGCAGCGTCGATATCCTATAAATAAACGTAATTTATTTTTATCGCCAGAGGGTACTTGGATACCCTCATTATGCGTCAAGGGGCTTTATCCAGTTTTTTGACTAACCAGAGACCACTTTGCTTCATAGCGTAACCAAATAAAACACCCACAATAAGTGATGGAATAGTTAAGCGCCAATTACCTTGCGCTGCAAATGTTGCACAGGCGCCAATAAAGGTTCCTGGAATATAGGCAAGCCATGATTTATGAGCTTGAAAACACATGACAAATGCGATAATCGTGGTGACTAAATAGCCTGAAAAGTTCGGTAAGTCATGAGTGAACTTATCACTGTGAATAATGACCAAACCCCAAGCTACACCACTGAGTGCAGTTAATGCAGTGACAAGCAATCCTTTTATTCCATCTTTAGGATAGGCAAAATACGCTGTACATCCTAAGAATCCCGCCCAACTGATTAGCCCGAAGACATCAGCTACCCATGCCCATAATCCAGAAAGAATCGCGGTCGTTAATGAAAGAGAAAAAAGTAGTTTCACAGTAATGACTTTATGAATAAGTTAAGGTAATGAATTTGAGAAAGCTGAGCATTGTATAGAGTGATGTCAGGTGTTGCAATTGGAGAGTGATTTTTTTGAATTAGGCTATATGAAGCTGACTGCCGCCTTTTGATACTATTTCAGTTTTAATAGTTAATTGCTTAACAGAATTGAACATGATAGAAGGTAAAAACTAAAAAAATATGTTATTAAGCATAACAACAACTTTCATAAAAAATATAATTTATAACATTCAGCTAATTTGGGTAATAAAATGAAATTGGTAATTTTAAATAAGCAAGATTACTCATTACTTGTGGTGCGACAGGCATTATATTGGATGAATGAGGTTAGTGAGTGGGCTATAGAAGATAGAGAAAAGGAATTAGCGGTAACGTTTGTTGATAATAACGATTCGACACTATATAGATTTTACCAGCTACTAAACGATTATTCATTGCGTGAGCAGATTGATATAAAAACTCGTCATGTAAGAAGTTCGATAATTAATAAGGTCTTAGCTAGCTTAGATGAGCGACTATCAAAATGAAGATATTACCCTTTAATTTCGAAAACTTAGATAATGATAAGGTAATAATCAGTAATCTTGCTGGCTATTCATTAGTAATCAGTAAGGATAATCTGCAAAGTATGGTTAAGGAGGAACTGAATGATAACATAGTGTTGAAAAATACGTTAAAGGAAAAATTATTTATTAGTGATCATTCTGAGTTAACTCAAATGATGATAGCTTCTGGGTTAGGTAAAAAATTATCAGCAGAAATGAGGTTTTCACCTATTTTTATGATAGTGCCAACTCTTCGATGTGATCACACTTGCAGATATTGTCAGGTAAGTCGTGCATCAATCACAACTAAAAATGCTGATTTGGCAGAAGAAAAAATTCCTACAATTATCTCATTAATTAAAAAACTTTCTGCTGCACCATATAAGATTGAAATTCAAGGTGGTGAACCATTATTACGTTTTGATCTCATAGAGAGAATTTATCATGAAGCATCTTCCCAACTAGGAAAAAATAATATTGAATTTATTATTACATCTAGTTTATCTTTACTTACAGATGACATGATTAATTGGTCAAAAGACAAGCCTGTTTTGTTTTCAGTTTCATTAGATGGTACTGCGATAGTTCATAATAAAAACCGTATACTTCCAACAAAAGATTCTTATGAACGCGTTATTTCAAATATTAAAAAGCTGCAAAATCAACTGGGTAAAAATCGAGTTTCAACGGTTACAACAGTGACTAAAGCATTGTTGAAACAACCGGAATCATTGTTGGAGGCTCATAAAGAAATTAGTATTTATGACCTGTTTATTCGACCAATAAGCCCGTATGGTTTTGCAGAGAGACAGAATGATTATTCCATTGAGGAATATTTGTGTTTTTATCAGAAATTACTCTCATTAATCATGGACTATAACAGGAAAGATATTCCATTCGTTGAGCACTCGGCTGCAATTCATATTAAGAGGCTACATAATCCTTCATTTTGTGGTTATGCGGATTTAAAATCACCTAGTGGCTTAGTTTTTAATAGCCTATTATTCAATTATGACGGAAAACTGTATGGTAGCGATGAAAGCAGAATGTTGCAAAAAGTCTATCCAGATATTGATTTCTCTATAGGAGATATTGACGGTTTTTCATTTTCACAAAATTCGATTTATCACCAACTGTTATCTGAATCATTTAATATGTTACATGTCGGCTGCGAACAATGTGCTTTTCAGCCTTATTGTGGTGTAGATCCCTGCCAAAATATTAGCTTATTCGGTGAGCCAGTCGGAAATAAAGCTCAGTCACGTTTTTGTCAATATCATAAGGGAATGTTTAAACTACTCGTTTCTAAAATGCATGAAGAAACAGATGAGTCAAGAATATTGAAAAGGTGGTCTCATGCTTGAGGTTCTGCGTAATGACCTTTTTGATTTAAATATCACTCTTCCATCTGGATTCTATCAAATTTATAAAAATAGAATATCGGAGCCGGAGTTTTATTTCGATAATTTATTGGTTATTGAACATGATTTTGATGTTTGTGATTCAGTGGGAACTGTATTCACGTTAGTTGACAAAGAATTATATAATGCGATTGAGTCAGGCGATATTGTCTCCATCGTTCAAAATAAGCTAAGAGTTATTCTTTCTAGAAAAGCGAATCATAACACATTGTTAATCACGGAACGCTGCAATAATTTATGCTTATTTTGCTCGCAGCCACCAAGAAAAGAGAATGATAGTTGGCTTTTAGATATAGGGAAAAAGGCATTAGCTGCATTTAAATTTAATGGAGTTGTAGGTATTAGCGGCGGTGAACCATTACTTTATGGTGATGAATTTATTCATTTTCTTGAGTTTGTAAAAATGAATGCGCCAGAAACAAAGTTGCACGTATTAACAAATGGGCGTCAATTTTCTGATCTCAAATTTGCACAAAAAATAGCGAATGTTACAGAAAACATGGCGATTTCATTTGGAATACCCTTATATTCTGCAATAGCAGAGGTCCATAACAAGCTTGTTGCGAGTGAATATGCATTTGATGAGACAATATTAGGAATGATCAATGCGGGGAATAGTGGGATTAATATTGAGCTACGTTTTATTCCTACACAGTTAAATTACAATGATTTACCTTCTGTTATTGAGTTGGCTGGACGAATCTTTTCTAATATAAATCAAATATCTATTATGAATTTAGAGGCAACGGGATGGGCGCGTAGGAATTGGGATGCATTATATATTGCTCCAGAACGCTATCAAGATGTAATTAAATTATCAATTGAAATGGCTGAAAAATGTTATCTACCAATAGCCTTATTTAATTATCCTTTATGTCATCTCGATGAAGAGGCTTGGTTGTATAGTATTCAGTCCATATCGGATTGGAAAAATTATTATCCAAAAGTATGCAACGATTGCTATATGAAAAAGGAGTGTGGTGGTTATTTCAGTTCTTCTTATGGCAAATATCATCAGGAACCAAGGGCAATAATATGAAAAAATGGAATCTAGCGGCGTTATTACCGGGTTTTTTGGTACTAAATAATCAGGTGTTTGCAGACGTAGCGATTAAATCCAATATTGAAAATGCATTTTCTCCAAATGATTTAATTTTTGCACCACTAAATACAGAAACGCCACTATACATTGCTGGACACCGCAGTCATAGCTCACATCGTAGTCATAGTAGCCATAGCTCTCATCGTTCTTCATCTGGGGGAGGATATTATCGTTCAGCACCAGCATCGCCATCCTACTCAGCACCTGCAACTAGTAATTCTCAAAGAAACAATTCGGGTAATACACGAAATTCGTCATCAAATAATGACTATGACCCAAATATAAGACAGCAATCTACAACGGAACAACAAAGAAAAAGATTAGTAATGCGTGTTCAGTATGCTTTATTTGATAGGGGATATTTTAGCGGACCTATTGATGGCATTATGGGACCAGCGACCCGTAAAGCTATTAATAATTATCGAAGAACTCATGGACTACCACTAACATCTTTCATTGATATGGATTTACTTAATTCATTAGGGATATATGCATCTAATTAGTCGATTAAATTAGCATCAATTTACATTGATGCTAATAAATATGGCGAGAAGAATAAAGATAATTATGGGTTAAGAATTACCAGTCGTAAGCAATACCGGCACCGATAACGGTACTATCGGAATTATTCCAAGAAACAGAACTGCGGACATTTAAATTTTGCTTAATTTGGTATTGAGCGCCTGCTGCAATGGCTTTGCCATTTTTAAAGTTCCCCACCCCTAAGCCTGCACTAAAACGTGTACCTGTAGAATAAGGAATATTGGTCATGGCGGCAACGGAGGCAATACCTGCATTTGCATCGCGAGCTGTTTGGTTGATTTTACTTTCCAGTTGTTCAAATCGAGAATTGATTTGTTTGAACTGTCGTGTGTGCAGAGTGTTTTGCTTATCAAGCTTTTTGATAGCGATATCCTGTTGCTGTATTTCTTCCTTATGCAGCTTATTTGTATCATTAATTAATAAAGTTGCCATCGTTTCATTTTTAGATAATGCATCATCAACGTATTTTTTATTTTTTATTTCACTATCATTGAGTTTTCTTTCTACGTTAGATAAACCATCCTTTACGTTTTGAATAGAATTTATTGTTTCAGCTCTATTTTCACTATTGCTCTTATCCTGATCATTATTTTTTTTGTTTAAATTATTAATAGACATATTTAATGAACCGATTTCATGGTCATGATCTGCTATTTTTCCTTCTAGGTGACTAAAGTGATTTAGTGGAAAACTTGATAGAGGATCATTTGGTATATATGGAAGGTCAAAAGCAGTAGAATCGTAGTGAGTAGGTTTTTTTTCTTTTAATTCAGGTGTTTTCTTTATGAGCGGAGACGTTGTTTCAATAGCGTAAGAGATAACATCAATAACGGGTGTCATGGTATCGGCTATTTCGATATATTTATTAATATTTTCACTGAATTTTTTATTATTTTCGATATCAAGAATATTCCTGTTATCTTCGTGCCGATGCTCTGGATAATCATACGGTGCATTGATAGCGTCTTGATAATTATTAGCAATTGCAAATGATTGGGTGGATAATGATGAGAGTATAGCGACACCTGCTGTACTAAGTAGTTTATTTTTCATAACGAAATATCCATATAACGTAAAAAGAATAAATATCGATTATTAATATCAATCGATGTTTATGATAGGAGGAAG